>CAZUZY010000010.1:0-59515 GCA_964624885.1 uncultured Polyangiales bacterium
GCCTCGCACGCCGTCGCCCCGCACGCCGCGACCGACGCGGCCTTCCTCGCGCCCCTCTCCAGCACCTTGCTCCCTGCTTCTCCGCTCGTCGCCCAGGCGCTGCAGGCGCTCGGGCTCACCAAGATGGCCGAGGTCGCCGCCCTCCCGCTCGAGGGCGCGCAGGCGCGCTTCGGAGAAGAGGGTCGCGCGCTGGTCATGCTCGCGAGGGGGCAGGCACCGCCCGCGCTCGCCACCTTCGTTCCCTCGGCCGAGCCCTCCGTCGAGGTCGACCTCGAGGCGCTCGATCCCACCGGAGAGGGCGCCACCACGCTCGACGAGCTCGTGTTCGCCTTGCGCACGGCCTGTCTGCGTCTCTGTCCCCCGTTGCTCGCCCGAGGCCTCGGCGTCGGAGAGCTCGAGGTCCTGCTCGAGCCACGCAGAACCCAGTTGCCAGCGCGAGGGTTGCCAGCGCGAGGGTTGCCAGCGCGAGGGTTGGCAGCGCGAGGGTCGGCAGCGCGCCACGCCCAGGGCACCCGACTGCTCGTCCGCCCGGCGCGGCCCGAGCTCGATTCCCAGGCGCTCTTCGAGCTCGCGCGCGCAACGCTCGAGGGCGCACGCCTCGCCACGCGCGAGCAAGAGGGCGACGTGTCGACGGCCTCCGCCGTCGCTCGATTGCGTCTCACCGTCACCTCGCTCGTCCCCGCCACCGCGACGAGTGAGTCCCTCCCGTTCGCCCGGCGCGACGCCTCGTTGCTCCCGCTCGATGTCGCCCTCGCACGCCTTCGCGGTCGCTTCGGAGCGGGGCGCGTCGTCACGCCTGTCCGCCACGAAGACCCCCGACCCGAGCAGCGTGGCCGCTTCGTGCGCGCCGAGGTCGGTGCCGTCGCCGAGCGCGCGCTCACTCCTCCGCCCGCCCCCACGCTCAAGGAACGACTCCGCGCGCCTCCTCCGGCCGTCGGTGTGGTGGTGCTCTCCCGCATGCCAGCCGTGGGCGATCCGTGGCCGCTGCGCGGTGAGATCCCGACGAGCCTCGGGTTCGGCGGCCCCTCGCGCCTCGCGGGCTCGGGCGGTGGGCGCCGCGCGACCCGGACCGTCGAGATCTCACCTCCGGAACGCGTCGTCGGAGGTTGGTGGTCCGAGCCGTTCGATCTCGTCTACCACTGGCTCACCGCCGACGACGGCACACGCGCTCTCTTCGCGCGCACGAAGGTGGGGCGATCGGGGCCCTCTCCCAGCGGAGGTGCCTCGAACGACGGCCTGCGGCTCGTTGCGATCGCCGACTGAGCTCACTCGCCGAAGGCCGAGAGCAACGCCGAGACCACCACGCTCGGATCGTCGGCCCCGAGCCACGCCCGCACCACCGCCACGCCATCGGCGCCACGCGCGGCCACCTCCCGCGCGTTCGCCGTGTCCATGCCGCCGAGCGCGAACACCGTGACCGTGCGTCCCAGCGCGTGCGCGCGGGCGTGCGCCTCGCCCGACAGCTCCTCGAAGCGCGCGAACCCGATCGGCGGAGGCTTCTGAGGCGACGGCGCCACGGGGCTGATCGTGATCCCGTCGACGCCGGCCTCGACGGCCGCGAGCACACCGGCGCGATCGTGACACGAACGACCGATCCAGGCGCCGGCCGGCAGGAGCGCGCGCGCGTCGTCGGGCGAGACGGAACGCTCCCCCAGCTGCACGCCCGCCCCCACGAGCGCCGCGACGTCCACCCGATCGTGCACCACGCAACGAAGCCCGGCTTCGAGAGCGCCCCGCGCCACCGCGACGAGCGAGCGGGCGGGCTGGTGGTGGCCACGAACACCCACCCTCAGTCGAGCCCTCGAGGGGTGCGCGGCCAGGCTTTGCATCCGCACGAGGGTCGCTTCGACCCCACACTGGTCCAGATCCGTGACGAGCAACAACCCTGGGTCGACACGCCCCGCGGGGCTCACTTGCTCGCCGACGCGCTCGCCGACGCCTTGGGCTTGGCCGCCGCGAGCTCCGCGGTGACCTTGCTGCAGGGTTTGTCGGTCTTGCGCTCGTCCTCGGCGCGGCGAGCCTCCTTGCTGGCCGGGTAGCGCTCGACCAGGAAATCCAGAGTTCGTTTGACCCCGTCGGCGTCGCCCGCGTCGGCGAGACGCCCGCAGAGCGCCCAGAGCGCTTCGGAGGGCGTGTCGTCGCGGGCCCGCTCGGGATCGGTCGATTTGCACTGGTAGGGGGCGGCAGAGGCCAGGGCCGCCGTGAGCACCCAGACGGACGCGCGGGTCACGGTGGGAAGCTACTCGCGTTGACAGGGAACCGCGAGCCGATAACCTCGCCCTCAGGGCGTCGTTCCCACGCCGCGCATTGGTTTCATCATCGGTTTCTTTTCGGAGGCTCTGTTCGTCCCATGTCGTCGCCCGAGGATTCGCGCAAGTTGTTCGTGGCTGGTCTGCCCGACACCATCTCAGAAGACATCCTTCGCCAGCTGTTCGAAGCGACAGGCGGCACTGTCGTCAACGTCAGCCTACCGAAGGACCGCGCCACCGGGCGGCCGCGTGGGTTCGGCTTCGTGACCATGGCCACCGACGCCGAGGCGAGCGCCGCACGCGACTCGCTGAACGGCTCGATGCAGGCAGGCAGCTCCATCAGCGTCCGCCCGTTCCAGGCCGAGCCGCCCAAGCGCGAAGGCGGGATGGGCGGGCCGGGCGGTGGTCCGGGCGGCGGTGGCGGACGCCCCGCGCCGAGCCCCGACTCGACCCTGTACGTCGGCAACCTCCCCTACGACGCGAGCCAGGAAGAGCTCGAGGCACTCATCTCCGGCGCGGGCGCTGGACCCGTCGTTCGCATCCACCTCCCCACCGATCCCGACGGTCGCAAGCGCGGCTTCGGCTTCGTCACGCTGTCCTCGGCCGAGAGCGCCAACGCGGCCCTTGAGGCGCTCAAGGGCGCCGATCTCCGTGGTCGTCCGCTCCACATCAACATCGCCCACCCCAAGGGCGATCGCCCCGCAGGCGGTGGCGGCGGCTTCGCCGGTGGGGGCGGCGGCGGCTACCAGGGTGGTGGCGGCGGCTACCAGGGCGGTGGCGGCGGCGGCTACCAGGGTGGTGGCGGCGGCTATCGTGGGGGCGGAGGCGGGGGTGGCGGCGACCACAGCGGTCCGCCCCGTGACTTCGGCAGCGGGCCCCGGCGGGTCGGCGCCGGGGGTGGTGGCCCGGCGGGTGCCAATCGCGACGGAGGTCCGAGCCGCGGGTTCGGGGAGAGCGAGGGCCGGCGCCGCCGCATGGAGCGCGATCGCGACCGCGAGCGCCGCCTCGACGACGACGACGACGATTGAGCCCCGGCCCAAGCTCGAGGGTCCTGCTGGAGAGGGCCCTCGCCTTGACGAACGCACCTCAGGGTTCTAGGATTTCGACCCCGCTCGACCCGGCACTTGCCGAGCGGAGGGCTGAACGGTAGTTCGGCCCTCGGAGCGACAGCCAACTTCGCCGGCGACCTCGGAGACGACCATGCGTGACATCATCAAGCTCAGCTGCGCCAACTGCCAACGCTCGAACTACCACACGACCAAGAACAAGCGCACGATGAGCGAGAAGTTCGAGATCAAGAAGTTCTGCCCCGCGTGCCGGGCTCACCACCCGCACAAGGAAGGCAAGATCTCGAAGGGTTGAGCCCAGGCGAAGCACGACGAGACACACGCCCCGCTGGCGACCGCCGCGGGGCGTTTGGTGCTTTTGTCGCCTGTCGCTAGCGAACCACCTGGCCGGCCGTCAGGGCGTCGATCTCCCCCGCCGAGAAGCCAGCCTCGCCGAGGATGGTGCGCGTGTGCTGGCCCATCGCGGGCGCCGGTGTCTCCGCCGGCGGCGCGACCGGGAGACGGACCTGCGTGCTCTCCCCCCAGGGCGTCGCCTGGTGGTGGAGGATGCCGCGCGCCACGAGGTGCGGATCGCTGGCGAGCTCGTGCGGCTCGAGGACCGGCTCGAGGCAGCAGTCTCGCTCGGCGCCGAACGCGGCCCACTCGTCGCGGGTCCGCGTCGCGAACACCTCGGCGAGGCGCGCCCGCAGCCCTGGCTGGTGCGGTCCGGGCATCATCGCGGTCATGTCGAGATCGAGCCCCACGCCGTCGCAGAAGGACTTCCAGAACTTGGGCTCGAGCGCGCCCAGCGAGACCCAGCGACCGTCCTTGGTGGCGTAGGTGGAATAGGGCGCGATGCCCCCCGTCAGCGCCTCTCCCCCGCGCGCAGCGGTGCCGTGGACCGCGATGGCCCCGAGCTGCGCCATCGCGAAGGGCAACGTGGCCTCGCTCATCGCGATGTCGACCACGGCGCCCTGCCCGGTGGCCTCCCGCGCGCGCAGGGCCCCGAGCAGTCCGATGACCGCCCAGAGTCCCCCCGCCACGTCGGCGAGCTGGAAGCCGGGCGGCTGCGGCGGCCCGTTCTCCGGGCCCGTGAGCCCGAGGACCCCGGAGCGCGCCAGGTAGTTCAGGTCGTGGCCCGCGCGGTGCGCCAGCGGTCCGGTCTGCCCGTAGCCGGTGATGGCGGCGATGACGAGGTGCGGGAACTCCGCCCGGAGCCGCGCGTGCGAGAGGCCGAGCCGATCGAGCACGCCCGGCCGGAACTGCTCGACCAGCACGTCGTAGCGAGGCAAGAGCCGCTCGAGCGTCGCTCGCCCCTCCGGGCGCTTGAGGTCGAGGACCATCGAACGCTTGCCGCGGTTGAGCGCGAGGAACGCCGCGTTCTGGTCGCCCAGCTGGGGCGGCATGTGGCGCAGGTAGTCTCCGCCGTGGGGATCCTCGATCTTGTCGACGCTCGCGCCCATGTCGGCGAGCACCAGGGTCGCGAAAGGGCCGGGCAGGAGCCGGGTGAGATCGAGCACCCGTACGCCTTCGAGCGGTCGCTGCATGGCCGAACGATGCGGCACCTCGTGCGGCGCGGCGAGTCCAAACTTCCCACCCCGTGGAGGTCGCCGAGAACGCACAAAAAGCACCGAGGCCACCCCGAGAGGTGGCCTCGTTCGTCGTCTCGTGACGGCACCGCGTGCCTCGGACCGGCTACGCAGTGGCCACGGCGTCAGGCGCGAGCCCTGACGCGTCGTCGATCACTTGGCGAGATCGAACAGCTTCTGGAGCTTCATGGCCAGCATCTGGTTGCCCTTGACCTTGAGCTTGCCAGCGAAGAAGAGCTGCATGCCGTTGGCCTGGGGGTTCTCGACCAGCTTCTGGAAGTCGTCGGCCGCGATGTCGATCGTGCACTCGGCGGTGGCGATCTCACCGGCGACGCAGGACGGGCCGCCGTTCTTGGTGGTGTTGATGGTCCACTTGCCACCCGCGTCGCCGCCGATGTTCATCTGGAAGACGTGGCCGATCTCCGCGGCCTTGTCCGGCTGCTTGGCGATGGCGGCGGGGAGCTGGTTGTTGAACAGATCCTGGATGTCGACAGCCATGGAGTCCTCCACACGAATTGACTCGTCGCTCCTGGACCGTCCCTGTCCGGTCCTCCGCGACGGAGATTGATACTGAATGACGATTCAGTCGGAGGGGGTACCACCACCGGGCGAGGATCACAACGGTCGACGCACGGCAGCCGTCTGGCTAGGCGAAGCCCCCATGCTGAAGCTCGTACGACACAGCGATCCGGGGTTCGCGGGGGTCGTGCGGGCCCTCGAGACCCGCGGCGACGAGGACCTCGGTGCCGTGGAGGCCGCCGTCCGGAGCATCCTGGACGACGTCCGGCGGCGAGGCGACGAGGGCGTGCTCGACGCCTGCGCTCGCTTCGAGCACCGACGGCCTTCTCCGCTGGTCCGGACGTTCGACGGCGAGGCGGCCCTGGCCCGGCTCGAGCCCGCCGCGCGCGAGGCGCTGCGCTTCGCCGCCGCGCGCATCCGCGCGTTCCACGAGCGCCAGTGGTCCGACGACTCGTTCACCTACGGCGACCGCGGCGCGCGACTCGGCACCCGTGTACGTCCGCTCCGGCGCGCGGGCGTCTACGCCCCTGGGGGCAAGGCGCGCTACCCCTCCTCGGTGCTCATGGCCGCGATCCCCGCGCAGGTCGCCGGCGTGCGCGAGATCCTGGTCGCGACACCCCTGAGCGGCGACGCCGGCGACGACGCGCTCCTCGCCGCCGCCCACCTCTCCGGGGTCGAGCGCATCGTCGACGCCGGCGGCGCGCAGGCCATCGGCGCGCTCGCCTACGGCACCGCGAGCGTGCCGCGGGTCGACATCGTGGTCGGCCCCGGCAACATCTACGTGGCCTGCGCCAAGAAGCTGGTCTCGGGTCACGTGAAGATCGACGGCATCGCGGGGCCGAGCGAGATCCTCGTGGTCGCCGACGACACCGCCGACGCGCGGGTGGTGGCCGCCGATCTGCTCTCGCAGGCGGAGCACGACGAGGCGGCGTACCCGCTCCTCCTCACCGACTCCGAGGCCCTCGCGCGGGCGGTCGTCGCCGAGGTCGAGGTGCAGCTCGCGAGCCTCCCGCGGGAGGCCATCGCGCGCCCCTCGGTCGACCGACAGGGACACGTGCTCGTGGTGGAGGGGCGCGACGCCCTCGCCGAGATCGCGGACCGGCTCGCCGCCGAGCACCTCGCGCTCCACGTGAGGGAGCCCCACGCGCTCCTCGACCGCATCACCGCGGCGGGCGCCGCGTTCGTCGGGAGCAACACCCCGGAGGCCGTCGGCGACTACGTCGCGGGCCCCTCGCACGTGCTGCCGACCGGCGGCGCCGTGCGCTTCGGCGCGCCGCTCGGCGTCTACGACTTCGTCTCGCGGACGAGCCTGGTCGAGTACGACAAGGCCACGCTCGCCGCCCACGCCGACGCGGTGTGCGCGCTCGCCCGCCTCGAGGGCCTCGAGGCCCACGCGCGCGCGGTCGAGGTGCGCCTCGGCCGGCGCTGACCAACAGCGCTCAGCGCACGGTCTCGAGGACGAGTGTGCGCGGCGCAGGGGCCGCCTCGTCGATGCGGAACGCGCCTTCGACGCGGGCGCGCACGAGCTCCACGTCCGCGGGCTTGGCCACGTGCAGCTCGACCAGCGGGTCGCCGACGGTGACCGCCGCGCCGCGCACCGCACGGAGCACCATGCCGACACGCGGATCGACGGGCTGGTCGGCCCGCGAACGCCCGGCGCCGAGCGCCACCGCGGCGAGCCCGAGGGCGAGGGGATCCACGTCGGCGACGAACCCGGCACGCGGCGCGGCCAGCGTGACGACGTGGGGCGCGGCGGGGAGCAGCGCGAGGTCGCTCGTGACCCGTCGGTCGCCGTGCTGCGCCTCGATCATGCGCCCGAAGCGGTCGAGCGCATCGCCCGAGGCGATCTTGGCAAGCGCGAGGGCCCGGCCCGCGGCCTGGTCGGCGGCCACCTTGCCGAGGACCAGCATCTCGGCGGCGAGGGCGAGGGTGATCTCCACGAGGTCGACCGGCCCCCCGCCCTGCAGCACCTCGATGGCCTCGCGCGTCTCGAGCGCGTTGCCGATGGTGAGCCCGAGGGGGTGGTCCATGTCCGTGAGGAGCGCGGACACGCCCTTGCCACCCCGCTTGGCCACCGCGACCAGCGACTGCGCCAGGGCTCGCGCCCGGTCGAGGTCTTTCATGAAGGCGCCGCGGCCGACCTTCACGTCGAGCACGAGGGCGTCGATGCCCTCGGCGAGCTTCTTCGAGAGGATGGAGGCGGTGATGAGGGGGATGGACTCGACGGTCGCCGTGACGTCCCGCAGGGCGTAGATCCGCTTGTCGGCGGGGGCGATCTCCTTGGTCTGCCCGATCATGCACGTCCCGACCTCGCGGACGATGCGGCGGTAGTCGTCGACCGAGAGGTCGACGCGGAACCCAGGGATGGACTCGAGCTTGTCGAGGGTGCCGCCGGTGTGCCCGAGGCCCCGTCCGCTCACCATGGGGACCGGGACCCCGCACGCGGCGACCAGGGGGGCGAGGGCCAGGCTCACCTTGTCCCCCACCCCACCGGTCGAGTGCTTGTCGACCTTGATGCCGGGCTGATCGGAGAGGTCGAGGACCGTGCCGCTGGCCAGCATGGCGTCGGTCAGCTCGAGGGTCTCCCGCTCGTCGAGGCCACGCACGAACGCCGCCATCAGCCAGGCCGACATCTGGTAGTCGGCGAGCTCCCCGGCGCCGAGCCCGGCGATCAGCCGCTGGATGTCCCCGGGCTCGTGGGCCCGCCCATCACGCTTGTCCCCCAGCAGCTCGACGAAGCTCCGCGCCATTCGTTCCGTGTACCATGCGGGCCATGGCACACGCAGCGGTGATCGGCGGTGGATCGTGGGGTACGGCACTGGCTCGGGTGCTGGCCGACAAGGGCGAGGAGGTCCGGCTCTGGTGCAAGCGGCCCGAGGACGCCGAGGAGATCGAGCGCACCCGCACCAACGCCCGCTATCTCCCCGGGGTGTCGTTGCCGCCGAGCCTGCGGGCCACGGCCGACGTCCGTGAGTCCCTGGTCGGGGCCAGCATCGTCGTGCTGGTGGTCCCCTCGCACGTGCTCCGCGAGGTGACCAAGGAGCTGGTCGCGGTCGGCATCCCAAACGAGGCGCCCATCGTCAGCGCCACCAAGGGCATCGAGAACGAGTCCCTGATGCTGATGAGCGAGGTGCTCGAGGACGTGATCCCCGCCCACCAGCACCGCAACCTCGCCTATCTCAGCGGGCCTTCGTTCGCCCGCGAGGTCGTGCGCGGCATGGCCACCGCGATCGTCATCGCGAGCCGCAACGAGCAGATGTGTCACGAGCTGATCCACCGCTTCTCGAGCGCCCGCATGCGTGCCTACGCCAACAGCGACGTGGTCGGCGTGGAGATGGGTGGCGCTCTCAAGAACGTCATCGCCATCGCGGCCGGCGCGGTCGACGGCCTCGGCCTCGGCCACAACGCCCGCGCGGCGGTCATCACCCGCGGGCTCGCGGAGATCGCCCGCCTGGCGATGGTGAAGGGCGGCAGTGCGCTGACCCTGGCCGGCCTCTCCGGCATGGGTGACCTCGTGCTCACCTGCACGGGCGAGGCCTCGCGTAACCGCACCGTCGGCTACGAGCTCGGGCGCGGGCGCAAGCTCGCCGACGTCCTCGGCAGCATGACCCAGGTGGCCGAGGGCGTGCGCACCACCAAGAGCGCCAAGGAGCTCGGAGAGAAGCTCGGGGTCGAGCTCCCGATCACCCAGGAGGTCTACCGCGTGCTCTACGAAGACAAGCCGGTGGCCGAGGCGGTCAACGAGCTGATGACCCGCGCGCTCTCCTGGGAGTGAACCGCACGGACGTCGTGCCACGCGCGACGGACCGCCAAAAAAACTAGAACGCCCGGGCGCTCTCGCGACCGGGCGTTCGTGCTCTCACGAGCGGGGGATCAGAATCCCTTCAGATCGCCGCGCAGGTCCCACTGGTACTGGCGGTTCACGTTGAGGATGCCGACGTAGCGACGCAGCTGGGTGACGGCGGCCGCGTCCTTGACCTGCGCCGGCTTGGCCGGGTCGGTCCACTTCGGGCGCTTGGTCACGGCGTCGTACAGCGGGTAGCCCTTGCCGTCCGTCTGGACGTCGTAGGCCGCGGCGAGGATGCGGTTGGCGTTCTCGAGCATGCGCTGACCGACGTTGGCGGCGCGCTTGAACCCGTTCTGGTCCGGCGCGGTCGCCTCGTTCATGTCACGCTTGGCGCCCCAGAGCACACCGCTGTCGGGCTCGTAGAAGAAGACCTTCTCCGAGTCGGCGAGCGGGAGAGCCTCGGGACCACCCTCGATCCAGGTGCGCATCGTGTGAGCGATCGCCATGCTGCCGTCGTCCTGGCCGAGCCAGAAGGTGTAGAGCAGCGTGGGGACCTGGGTGCGGAAGCCGACCAGCGGGTCGAGGTAGACGGTGTTGGCGCCCGCCTCGGCCTTGTAGGTCGTCTCCCAGAGCTTCTGGTACTGCGGCTCGACCACGTAGTCGAGAGCCTTGGTGGCCTTGCTGCGGTCGATGTACGGCGCGACGGCGTCGAGGTCGAGGGCGAAGACACCGGCCATCAGGCGGTCGTAGGCGACCGGCATGAAGGAGCGGAAGTTCACCAGCATGTTGCGACCGTCCACGTAGGTGTCGCGCGAGTAGTAGACGTGCATGGGCGGGAACTGCGCCGCGAGGGCCGCCGATGCGAGCGGCTTCTCGAGGTAGGTGCCCGAGCGGTTCGGGTAGGAGTTGTAGTTGAACGACCCCCCCTTGAAGTTGCTCACGTCGGTGTCGATGAAGCGACCGTCGAGGACGCTCACGGTCACGCCGGGCGAGGGCTTGCCGAAGTCCGGCCAGCTGTCCGGCACTTCCCACATCTCGTTGACGACGCCCGCGGTCGCATCCTTGGCCGCGTAGGGGCCGGGCTGCGGACGGAGGAGCGACTTGGAGAGCTCGGCGAAGAGGCCGGTCCCGGCGAGGACGTAGCCCTTACCCCAGTCGTCCGACTGGAGCGCCGGGTTGGTGTCCGGGGTCTTGTCCGGATACATCGAGGCGTACTGGCCGATCTTGCTGCCCGCGAGCCAGCCGATGCTGTGCATGCGCGAGAAGTAGCGGTCCCACAGACGGCCCCCCATGAAGAAGGGGATCCAGCCGCGGCGGCCGCGACGCCAGAAGTCGAGGAGGTAGCGGTACTCGTAGAGACGCGCGACGTTCTCCGAGGCCTCGTACACGTCGGCACCCGCGTCGAAGCGGAGGCCGTGCGGGTAGCTCGCGTACTCGTCGGTGCCGAAGCGGTAGGGCCAGCGGATGCGGCCGTCCTTGGTCTTCCAGGCGAGGGCATCGAGGTCACCCTCGACGTTGCCCGAGATCATCTCGCTGATGTGCGCGTGATCCTTGGTGGGCGGGTGGCAGACCGTGCCGTCGATGGCCGCGTAGGCCTCGGCCGTCGAGCCGTCCTTGGCGGGGGTGCAGCGCGCGGCGTCGAAGAGGAGCTTCTCTTCCTGCAGCTTGCGCGCGAGGGTCGTGTAGTGGGTGGGCTGGAACTTCGCCCCGCCGCCGACCTTGGTGTCGGTGCGCTTGACCCACCACTGCTCGGACATCGGGCCGCGGGGCACGGTGTCACCGGGGACGGCGTGGAGACCGGCGAGGTCGGGGGCGACCTTGCTGCCCGCCTGGAACGTCTCGACCGCGCCACCGTAGATGAACTTCATGGCGGCCTTGTCGTAAGAGCCGAGACCCATGAGGTCGGTGTTGAAGTCGTAGCCGTAGTCCATGATGGACGAGTAGGCGAACTCCTCGATGGAGGCGTGGAGCTTGGTCCCCGTGCCCATCTCCTCGTTCGTCTCCGGATCCAGGTAGCGCGGACCCATGCAGGTGTCCGTCTTGGGATCCGTGCGCGGCCCGGCGCACTCGGCGGTCTTGCTGCCGTCGGCGGTGCGGAGCTTCCAGTAGTTCGGGTGGTAGTTCACCGAGTCCCACGAACCCTGGAAGTTGTGGCGCAGGCCCATCGTGTGACCGACTTCGTGCTCGGTCACCGCGCGGTAGATGTCGCGACGCAGGTCGAAGAACAGCTTCTGCGCGCGCTCTTCCGGCGAGAGGTCCTTGTACTTGTCCTTGTACTTGCGGGCGAGGCCCTCGAGGTGGGGAGCGTTGAACTCGTCCATCCCGAACATGCACATGCCGTGCTGCTCGAGCGTCTGCGAGACCGTGTGGCTCAGCTCCGCCATCGCCATCGGGTTGAGCTTGCCGTTGAACGGCGAGACCGACTTGCGGACCTCGGCCGCGAGGGCCGGGTCGGCCGCCGCGATCGGGAGGTTGCCCGCGAGCCACTGATCCTGGCTCAGGATCTCGGCCTCGGTCTTGCTGCCGGCGAGCTTGGTCGCCGTGGCGTTGAGGCGTGCCTCGGCCTCGGCCTTGCCGCCGAAGCCCTGCTGACCGCCGATGCCCTTGGCGCCGATCTCGGCGTTGACCGCCGCGAGGGCGTCGACACCGGACTTGCCGGCGACCGCGGAGCTCGCGCCGATCTTGGCGACGAACTCGGCGGTCTGGATGCCCTTCATGCGCGAGTCGATCTCCGCGGCGGTGAGGCCACGGGGAGCGGGGTTCTCGCCACGGAGGAACTTGGCGTAGGCCTCGTACATGGCCGGCGTGTCGCTCGGCGCGTACTTGCCGAGCCCGCCCGCGACGTGCGCGCCGGTGGAGAAGTCCTCGACGCTGATGTCGCCGATGGCGATGCGCGCGAGGTCACGGGCCATGGTGGCGTAGTTGTCGAGCGAGGCGCCGTAGATGTACGCGGTCGCCTGCACGACCTCGCCGGTGAGCGGGTCGGCGCCGTCGGGGCCGTACCCGAGCGGGGCGGCGGACAGCGGCTGATCGACCCAGCCGATGAGGTTGTAACGCAGGTCACCTTCGCGAGCGATGGTGCCCTCTTTGCCGCACGACTTGTGGTCGCCCGCCTTGACGGGGTTGTGGCAGAGGACGAGCGCCGGGCCGTTGCTGGCCTTGGGCGCGTCGCCGTCGAAGAACTGGCCGTGGCAGCCGGCAGCGTCACCGCCGAAGCGACGGCACTCGACCTCGCGAGCGACCGCCACCGCGTTGACCAGCGCCTCGTTCCACTCGTTGACCAGCTCCTGGTTGGCGTCCCACAGGTCGGCCGGCATGCTGGTCGACACGAAGTACGGGATGCCCCGGACCTCGCGCTTGGCGTACGGGATGGTGCAGAGACCGCTCTTCTTGCCGGTGTTCTCGCCCGCGTACATGTCGCAGACCGAGCCCTGCACGCTGCCGCAGAGGCCGTCGCCCTTGACCTTGTCGCCGTCCGCCGCGCACTCGCGGTCGTCGTGGCTCTTGGTCCAGAGGTTGTGGCGCGCCACGAGGCGGTGCCACTTGGCGTCGGTCAGGCCGTACTGCCGCGAGTAGCCGAAGCGATCGCGGTTGAACGTGCCGAACATCGAGAACTTGCCCGAGTCGGTCTCGAGGGCCTCGTAGTCACGCTGCCCGACCTTCATGAAGGAGGTGCGGAGCGCGATCTCCTGGTCGTTGCAGTCGGTGACCGTGCTGCCCGAGTAGAAGTTCGAGATGAGGCAGGCGGGGAGCCAGGAGATACCGTCGAACGACGGCGCCTTCGCGACCCACTTGCTCGTCAGATCGAAGTAGCCGTTGCCGAGGTCGTAGACCGGGGCGTTCGTGCTGTTCGGATCGGTGACGTAGTAGCTGACGTTCTGCCAGGCGATGTCGCCGAAGATCTCGCCGAACCAGAGACCGCCGAAGTCGGGGTCGCTGACCAGGTTGCGCGACCAGTCGACGCGCAGGTAATCGCGCGCATACCAGGGCCGATCGATCGGGTTCTCGACGATGACGTTCTGCTCTTCACCCGTGGTCGGGTTGTAGGCCCGCTGGATGTCGAACTGCGACTCGATGCGGAACATGGCGACGATGACGCCGTTGTTCTTCGAGGGGTCCGCGCCCTTGCCGTCCGAGCCGCTCACGAGCTCGTACGAGCGACGCGCGACCAGGAAGTGCTCCTGGATGTCCCAGCGGATGCGACGCAGCTCGTCCTGGTAGCCGGGGAAGGCAAAGCTGTTGCTCTTGCCGACCTCGGTGACCGTCTGCCGCATGTACCACTCGGTCGGGTTCGCCGGGTCCGTGCCGACGAGATCCGACTTCTTGATGTAGTCCGGCTGCACCTGGCTGATCGGGTCGCGCTGCTCCGCGCAACCGCCACCGCTCGCCGCCACAGAGAGCCCCAGGAATGCTGCCATTCCCAGCCGGCTCAACCATCCCTTACGCATCACAGCCTCCTATTCACTCAGAAAAAATCTTGGGGGGAGACCAGGAGGGGAGCGCTCGCGCGCTCACCCTCCCAGCAAGGCGATCAGCAATCGCGGTCGTACGAGTACCCGCACGGGCCGAAGCCCAGGTAGTAGAGCGAGACGCGGACCTGGTTGAGGAAGCCGACGTAGAGGCGGAGCTTCTCCGCCGCGACAGCGTCCTTCACGTCGGCCTTGGTGATCGCCACGGTCGTCCCCTTCTTGAGCGGACGGTGCGTGACCGGGTCGTACTTGGCCTTGACCTGCGTGCCGGCGACGACCTCGGTCTCGACGTCGTACGCGGCGACGAGGAGCTCGTTGGCGTGCTCGAGCATGCGGGCACCGATGCCCTGGTCGCCGACCTTGCCCGCGAGGGTCTCCTTGCCGAACGACTTGGCGTTCCACTCGATCCCGTCGACCGGGTCGAAGAACACGAGGCGCTCGCCGTCGGGGACCGTGATGGCCTCGGCGCTACCGGGGACCCAGATGCGGGTGCGGTTGATGAGGTCCATGCTGGAGTCGATGGGCTGGTAGAGCATCATCAGGACGACCGCGGGGACCTTCTGACGGAACCCGAGCATCGGGTCGACGACCTTGCTGCCGGTCGGGCGCGTGATCTTGGTCACGTCCGAGTCCCACAGCTTGAGGGTCGAGAGCGGCGTCATGCCGAACGCGTCCTTGGTGGTGGCCGGGTCGATGTACGGACCGACCGTGTCCCAGTCGTCGGCCATGATGCCGCCGATGAGGCGGTCGAAGGCCTGCGGGAGGGCGCTGCGGAAGCTGAACATCACGTTGCGGCCGTCGAGGTAGGTCTCGCGGGCGACGGTGCTGAGCTTGGGACGGGCGTCCGTGAGGGCGATGGCGGCGTACGGCTTCTCGAGGAAGCTGCCGGCGCGGAAGGCGAAGGCGCGGTAGTCGTACTGCTTCTTGAGGTCGAAGCGGTGGTCGACGTAGCGCGCGTCACCGACGCCGAGCCAGAAGCTCGGGGTGATGCCGCCGATCGGCTTGGTCGGGTCGGCCTCTTCCGGCATGCCAGGGGCCACCGAGTAGAGGTCGTACATCGCGCCCGGCTGCTTGTTCAGCGTGTACGCGCCCGGCTGCGGCCGGAGGAACGCGGACTGCATCGCGTCGAACAGCTGGGTGAGCGAGAGGCTCGCGCCGCGCGCCGAGTACTTCGCCGGATCCTCCTCGAAGCCCGAGCGGACGACGTCGGAGAGGGCGTTCCACTGCAGCGACTGCACGCGGTCGAAGAACCGACCGTACATGCGGCGACCCGCGTTGTTGAGGTTGCGCTCGCGCTTCCCCATGCGGAAGAAGTAGTCGAGGTACATCATCCCGTAGCGATCCAGGATGTCCTGGGTCAGCTCGTAGAAGTCGGCACCCGAGTCGTAGACCATCGAGTGGACGTAGGCGGTGTTGCCGTCGCTGGTCTTGTAGGGCCAGCGGCGACGGGTGGCGCCGTCCGCACCCTTCCAGGTGGTCTCGGCGTACTGCACCTTCCACTCGTCGGTCGCCGGGAAGCCCTGGGCGTTCGCCGAGACCATGTCGCGCACGAAGGAGTGGTCGCGGTGCGGGACCTGGCAGACCAGGCCGAGCGCGCCGAGGCCGCGGTCCTTCTCCTCAGCGGTCTGCGGGCGGCAGCGCTTGGGGTCGAACAGATTGAGCTTGATGCCCATCTGCGTGTAGTGCGTGTCGGTGCCGCCGATGTACCAGGCGTCGGCGTTCATGAGGCCGAGGGCGCCCGCGAACGACTTGCCGGTGGTGGCCGAGTTCTTGATGAGGCTCTTGTCGTCGTCGTCGAAGAGCTCGACGAGGCCGCCGTAGATGTACTTCGCCGCCATCTTGTCGAACGGCGCGAGCTGCGCCGCGTAGATGGTGTCGAACTTGTAGTCCATCACGGAGTCGACCGCGTACGACTCGATCGAGTGGTGCTCCTGGCCCTTCTTGGTGCCGAGCTCGTCCTCGGTGAGCGGGTCGATGTAGCGCGGCCCGATGCAGGTGTCGGGCGAGCCCGGTGCACGCGGCGTGGTCGGGTCGCACTGCTTGAACGAGTCGGTCTTACCGTTGGCGCGGTAGGTCCAGTACTCGGTGTTGTAGTTGATGGCGTCGTAGGAGCCCGCGAACTGGTGCTCCATCGACATGAGGTGCCCCATCTCGTGGAGGAGCGTGAACTCGTACATCGGCTCGAGCAGCTCCTGGTAGATGAGCTTGCCGCGGAGCTTCTTGTCGATGGTCTGGCCCTCGACGCCGGCCGCCTTCGCGATGCGACCGCTGGCCGCCGCGCCGTCCGGGTACTTGGACTTGTAGAACGCCGCCGCGCCGGCGAGGTAGTTGAACCGGAGCATCTCGTCCGGGCCGAGCGAGCACGTGTGCTTCGCCTTGGCGCGGAGGAACTCGGTCTCACCCTCGAGGGCGATGGTGGTCGGGTTCATCGCGCGGAGCGGCGACACCGCGTCGAGGACCGGCTTGGCGCTGGCCTTGGCCGGGTCGATGCCGATGCTGCTGACCCAGAGGTCGTTGACGATCGACTGCTCGAGACCGGCCTTCTTGGCCGCCTCGAGGCGCTGCGCGATCTTGGTGGTGTAGGTGGTGGTGTCCGCGAAGCCGGGCGTCCCGAGGGTCGCCTGCTTGTTGACGTGCTGGTTCCACTTGATGAAGCGCTCGGCGTCGCTCGACGCGCTCGCGAGGGCCTTGTCGGCGCCGGTCTTGGACGCGAGGCCCTTGACGTCGACCGCCTTGAGGCGCGCGTCCATCTCGGCCTTGCTCATGTGCTTGGGCGAGAGGACCTTGTTGAGCTCACCCTGGAACGCATTGAGCGCCGGGTCGATGACCGGGTCGGTCTTGAAGTCGGCCGGGGCCGAGCCGTACCAGTCGGTGGTCACGCCGGAGACGTACTCGGAGGGAGTGAGGTCGCCGTTGACCAGCATGATCTGGTCGCGCATGTAGGCGGAGTAGTCCTCGACGCTGGCGCCGAAGATGTTGACCGTCGAGCCGATGTTCTCGCCGCTGGTGGGGTCACCCGACCAGACGACGACGCCGAGCGGCTTGTTGAACGACGGGTTGTTCCACCACGCGATCATGTGCTCGCGGATGTCGCCCTTGCGGACCTTCTTGCCCTCCTGGCCGCAGGACGGGTGGTCGCCCTTGAGGACCGGGTTGTGGCACATGACCACGACCTCGTCGCCCGTCGGATCGTCTTCCTCGGCCGGGTTGATGGTCGCGCTCTTGAAGTACTTGCCGTGGCAGGCGTCACGCTCGCCGCCGGCCGCGCGGCACTCGGCCTCGCGGGCGTAGGAGACGGCGCTCTTGAGGGCCTTGTTCCACTGCGCGATGCCACGCTCGGTGGCCGGCCAGAGGTAGTCGGGGAGCTCGGGGTCGAGGAACCAGTCGAGCTGACGGACCTTGCGCTCCTCGTAGGGGATCGTGCAGCGCTTGGCGTTCATGTCGCAGACGGAGTTCTGCTTCGCGCCGGCGCAGGTCGCGTCGCCGTCCTTCTTGACGTTGTTCTCACCGCAGACCGTCGCGGTGTGCGACTTGTCGAAGATGTTGAACTTCTGCTGGTAGATGTGCCAGGTGTCGTCGACGATGCCGTAGTTGCGGTCGTAGCCGCTGCGGTCGAGGGTGAGGTTGGCCTGGATGTTCGCCATCCAGCTCGTGACCTCGCCGGCCTCGTAGTCGCGGGTCGGGTCGACCTTCCAGAACGACGTGCGGAGGGTGACCTCCTGGTCGTTGCACTCGATCGAGCCCTCCGAGTACGCGCTCGGGTACAGGTTCATGTTCTGCAGGAGGCAGTACGGGACCTGGTAGCCGTAGTAGTCGAACGTCTCGGGGCCGGCGATCCAGCGCGAGGTGACGTCGAAGTAGCCCTGCGAGACCTCCGCGAAGTTGGAGTACTCGGCCGGCTTGTTCGGGTTGGCCTCGAAGAACGAGATCGGCTTCCAGCGCAGGTCGCCGGCGAACGTCTCGTACCAGAAGATCTGGTTCGGGTCGTTGACCACGTTCTGCGACCAGTCGACGCGGAAGTACTCGCGCTCGTGCCAGGGCACGTCCGAGGCGTTCTCCTCGCGGACGTTGGAGACCTCACCCGTGACCGGGTTGTAGCCCTGCTGGATGTTGAAGTGCTTCGTGATCGGGTAGACGGCGACGATGTAACCCTCGATGGCCTTGTGCTTGGCCGCCGCGTCCCCGTTCGCCTTCACGCCGCCCTTGCCGTCGGTACCCTTGATGTACTCGTAGGCATTGCGGACGATGAGGAAGTTCTCCGTGATCTCGAACCGCACGCGGCGGGTCAAGTCCTGGAGGCCGTCGCTGACCCACGGGTTCGTGCGCTGGACCTGAGTGATCAGGTTGCGCATGTAGAACTCCGGAGCGTTCTCCGGATGGTGGATGTCACCGACGAAGTCGGACTTCTTGAGGGCGAGCGGCTGGACGCGATCGATCTCGTCCCGCTGCCCAGCGCACCCCGTCGTCGTACCGGCCGACCCGCTCACCGCGAGTGCGGCCAGGGCCGCCACCCCAAGGCTCCTCAATCCGAGCCTCTTGCGCCATCCGCTACGCATCCAACGCCTCCTGTCCGACTTGCCGCATGAAGAGACACGGACTGCACGCCCGTGTCGGGGAGGCGCGTCGTGCAACTGTCACGCCAGGAAGTCAACGCCCGACATCCCGGGGCTTGCGGGCTGGGAGCTCGGCGGGGACCCAGGCTCGTTAGGCGACTGACGCCCGCACGGCAGGGGTCGCCGATCGGGTCGCGCACGGTCGGGTGGACCTTGACCGACCCTTCGTCCTGGCCTAACACTCACCCACGCGTAAGAGTTAGAGATAGCCGTGACCACCCACCGCCTGCCCCTTCTCGATACCCGCCCTGCAGACGAGGTGTCACCCCTCGAGGCGCTGCTTTCGCCGGTGGTGACCCCCGAGGCGGCCGCCGAGGAGCTCTTCCAGGTCGGCGACCTGGCCCAGCGCGCGGGCAAGACGGTCCGGGCCCTCCATCTCTACGAGGAGCTGGGCCTCCTCAAGCCCCACGCCCGCTCGAAGGGGCGCTTCCGGCTCTACGGCCCCGACGCGCTGGTCCGCGTGCGCTGGATCGGCAAGCTGCAGGAGATGGGGCTCTCGCTGGCCGAGATCGCCGCGCTCTTGCGGGGTTTCCAGAGCAGCGACAGCGCCGCGATCGCCATGCACCGCGTACGGGAGGTGTTCGAGACCCGCCTCGCCGAGACCCGTGCCCAGCTCGACAAGCTCCGCGCGCTCGAGGCGGAGCTGGAGTCCTCCCTCCACTACCTCGACGTCTGCGACGTGTGCGACCCGGCGCGCCACACGGGCCACTGCACCAAGTGCGACATGCACGCGAACGAAGCGCCCGAGCTCGTGCTCGGCGTACAGAACGGATGACGACGATGCAGCTGCCGATCTACATGGACTACCACGCGACCACCCCGGTCGACCCCCGCGTCCTCGAGGCGATGCTGCCGTATTTCGGCGTGAAATTCGGCAACGCCGCGAGCCGCAGCCACGCGTTCGGCTGGCAGGCCGAGGAGGCGGTGGAGACGGCGCGCGCGGAGATCGCCCGCCTCGTGGGCGGCCACCACGACCCGAAGTCGATCGTGTTCACCTCGGGCGCGACCGAGAGCGACAACCTCGCCATCAAGGGCGTCGCGGAGTTCTACCGCGACAAGGGCCGCCACATCATCACCACCAAGATCGAGCACAAGGCGGTGCTCGACACGTGCAAGCGGCTCGAGAAGGACGGCTTCACGGTCACCTACCTCGACGTCGACAAGCGCGGGATGGTCGACCCGGACGACGTGAAGAACGCGCTGACCGAGCAGACCATCCTGGTCTCGGTGATGCTCGCCAACAACGAGGTCGGCACGGTGCAGCCGCTCGCCGAGATCGGCAAGCTCACCCGCGCCCGCGGTGTGCTGCTGCACACCGACGCGGTGCAGGGCATCGGCAAGGTGGACTTCGACGTCGACGCGATGAACGTCGATCTGGCGTCGATCACCGCGCACAAGATGTACGGCCCCAAGGGCGTCGGCGCGCTCTACGTGCGCCGCAGCAAGCCGCGCGTGCGCCTCACCGCGCAGATGGACGGCGGCGGCCACGAGCGCGGCATGCGGTCGGGCACGCTCAACGTGCCGGGGATCGTCGGGTTCGCCAAGGCCGCCGAGCTCATGCGGCTCGAGGGCAAGGCCGAGGGCGAGCGCCTGCGTGCCCAGCGCGACGCGCTGCACGCCCGGATCACCCGCGAGCTGGCCGAGGTCCACCTCAACGGCCACCCCGAGCACCGACTCCCCGGCAACCTCAACCTCTCCTTCGCCTTCGTCGAGGGCGAGGCGCTCATCATGGCCATCAAGGACGTGGCGGTGAGCTCGGGCTCGGCGTGCACCAGCGCCTCCCTCGAGCCGAGCTACGTGCTCCGCGCCATGGGCGTGGGTGAGGAGGTCGCGCACTCCTCCATCCGCTTCGGCCTCGGTCGGTTCACCACCGACCAGGAGATCGCCTACGTGGCCGAGCTCGTCACCGGCAAGGTGAAGAAGCTCCGCGAGATGAGCCCGCTGTGGGAGATGCACAACGAGGGCATCGACCTCGCGAGCGTGCAGTGGGCCGCGCACTGAACCTGCTCCGACGCTGACGACATCCCGAGGACGACCATGGCCTACTCCGACAAAGTCATCGAACACACCGAGAACCCCCGCAACGTCGGCACCCTGGACAAGGACTCGCCCGACGTCGGCACCGGTCTCGTGGGAGCGCCGGCCTGCGGCGACGTCATGCGCCTGCAGATCAAGGTGGAGGACGGCCGGATCACCGACGCCCGCTTCAAGACCTTCGGGTGCGGCTCGGCCATCGCCTCGTCGTCGCTCGCCACCGAGTGGCTCAAGGGCAAGACCCTCGACGAGGCCGAGCAGATCAAGAACACGATGATCGTCGAGGAGCTCGACCTGCCGCCGGTCAAGATCCACTGCTCGGTGCTCGCCGAGGACGCCATCAAGTCGGCCATCGCCGACTTCCGTCGCAAGCGCGAAGGCAAGGCAGGCTGAGATGTCCGAGCACGTGACCCCGGCCGGCGAGGCCGGACCGAAGCCCGAGGCGAACAAGCTCGCCATCTCGATCTCCGACTCGGCGGCCGCCGCGGCACGCAAGCAGCTCGAGAAGCGCGGCACCCCGGGCTCGATGATCCGGCTCGGGATCCGCGGCGCGGGGTGCTCCGGGTTCACCTACGTCATCGAGTTCGAGGACGGCGCGCCCCGCGAGGGCCGCGACCGCGTGTTCGAGCACGACGGCGTCAAGTTCGTCGTCGACCGCAAGTCGCTGCTGTATCTGGCGGGCACCCAGCTCGACTGGGAGAAGAAGCTCATGAGCCAGGGCTTCAAGTTCGTGAACCCGAACGAGAAGTCGAGCTGCGGCTGCGGGCACAGCTTCACGGTCTGAGCATGGACCCGTTCGAGACCCTCGGGATCGCGCGGCGGTTCCAGCTCGACGTGCGCGAGGTGGAGCAGAAGCACCGCGAGCTGTCGAAGGCGCTGCACCCCGACCGCCACACCACCTCGACGAGCGCGGAGCGGCGCGTCGCGCTCTCCCGCGCCATCGAGGTGAACGAGGCCTTCCGGGTCGTGCGCGATCCGATCCGTCGCGCCGAGGCGCTGCTCGCCCTCGCCGGCGTGCCGGTGGGCGAGACGCGCGAGCCGAAGCCCGACCAGGAATTCCTGATGCAGGTGCTCGAGGATCGGGAGGCACTCGAGGCGGCGCACGAGAAGCGAGACCCTGCCGCCGTGGCGGTGGTACTGGGGCGCGCCCAGAAGCTGCGAGCGAGCGCGGAGGAGACCCTCGCCCTCGCGCTGGACGGCGGCGGCGACCCGACCCTCGCGGTTCCGTCGCTCGGTCGCCTGCGCTACGCGGCCCGCTTCGTGGAAGAAGCCCGGCGCGCCGAGGAAGACCTCGAGAACCCCTGATCATGTCCCTCTTCGAGATCTTCGACCCGAAAGCCCGCCCGCGCCCCGTCGGCATCGACCTCGGCACGACCAACTCGCTCGTGGCCTATGTCCGCGACGGGCGCCCCACCTGCGTCACCGACTGCTTCTCCACGGCGTTGCTGCCGAGCGTGGTGTTCTACGGCAAGGAGGCGGTGCTGGTCGGCAAGCCGGCGCAGGCCGAGGCCGTGGCGCACCCCGCCGAGACCATCGTCTCGGTGAAGCGGTTCATGGGCCGCGGCGCGGACGATCCGGAGACGCGGCGACTCGGGCCCTACACGTTCGCCGACGAGGCCACCGCGCCGAACCGGCGGGTGGTGCACTTCCGCGTGCACGACAAGGTCGTCACCCCCGTCGAGGTGTCGGCCGAGATCCTGCGCACGCTCCGCGACAACGCGCGCGACGAGATGGGCGCCGTCGGCCCGGTGGTCATCACGGTCCCGGCCTACTTCGACGACGCCCAGCGGCAGGCCACCAAGGACGCGGGCAAGCTCGCCGGCCTCGAGGTGCTGCGCCTCCTCAACGAGCCCACCGCGGCGGCCCTCGCCTACGGCCTCGACAAGAAACAGAACGGCACGTTCCTGGTCTACGACCTCGGTGGCGGCACGTTCGACGTGACGGTGCTGAAGCTCGACGACGGCGTGTTCCAGGTGCTCTCCACCGGCGGCGACAGCGCGCTCGGCGGCGACGACTTCGACCGCGCGATCGCGACCGAGCTGCTCGCGCGCGCCAAGATCCACACCCCCACCCCCTCGCGGGTGCGTGAGGCCCTCGACGTGGCGCGGGCGACCAAGCACGCGCTGACCGACACGACCGAGGCAGAGTGGGAGATCGGCGGGGTACGCGGCGCGCTGAGCCGCGCCGACCTCGACGCGGCGATCGGCCCGATCGTGGAGCGCACGGTCGGTCCGCTCAAGCGCGCGCTCCGCGACGCCGGGGTGGAGGTGGCCGCGCTCGACGGCGTCATCCTCGTCGGCGGCGCCACGCGCACGCCGATCGTGCGGGCCACGGTGGCGCGCGTCACCGGCCGCGAGCCCCTCGCCGACATCGACCCCGACCAGGTGGTCGCGCTCGGCGCGGCGGTGCAGGCCGATCTGCTCGCCGGCACCGAGCTCGCGGCGGCGGGCGAGGACGCGCTGCTCCTCGACGTCATCCCGCTCTCGCTCGGCGTCGAGACCATGGGCGGCGTGGTCGACCGCATCCTGCCCCGCAACACGGCGATCCCGACCGGCGCGCGCGCGGCGTTCACCACCTACGCGGACAACCAGACCGGCTTCCAGATCCATGTCGTGCAGGGCGAGCGCGAGCTCGCGCGCGACTGCCGGTCGCTCGCCCGGTTCACCCTCAAGGGCATCCCGCCGATGCCCGCGGGGATGGCCCGCCTGCAGGTCACCTTCCAGGTCGACGCCGACGGCCTGCTCTCGGTGCACGCCATCGAGACCACGACCGGCAAGGAGCAGTCGGTCGAGGTGCGGCCCACCTACGGGCTCTCCGAGGACGAGATGGAGCAGATGCTGCTCGACGCGCTCGACCACGGCGAGGACGACCTCCTGGCGCGGCGCCTCGCCGAGGGACGGGTCGAGGCCGAGCGCGTGCTGCTGGCGACCGACAAGAGCCTGCGCGACGGCGCCGCGCTGCTCGAGTCCGGTGAGGCCGAGGCGATCGGGCGCGCCATGGACAAGCTCCGCGCGGCGATCGGCGGCGCGAGCCCCGACGCGATCCGCACTGCCACCGACGACCTCGACCGCGTGAGCACACCGTTCGCCGCGCGCCGCATGAACGAGGCCATCGCGCGCGCCATCGCCGGCCGCGCCGTCACCGAGGTCGAGGGCGAGGTCGAGGCCGCGCGCGGCGTCGACAGCCACGTCGAAGAGCACGAGAGGAACCGGAGCCGCTGATGCCCACCATTCGCTGGCCCAAGGACAACGTCGAGATCGAGGTGCCGATCGGCACCGACCTGCGCACGGCGGGCAAGCTCGCCCACGCCCAGCAGGGCGACGCCTGCGGGGGCAAGTGTGCGTGCTCGACCTGCCACGTCTACGTGCTCTCGGGGCGCGAGCTCCTCGCCGAGGCCGACGAGGACGAGGAGGACACGCTCGACAAGGGCTTCGACGTGCGCGCCAACAGCCGCCTCGCCTGCCAGGCCAAGGTGGCCCGCGAGGGCCTCGTGACCCTGGAGATCAGCCGCGAGTCGCGGGAGAGCTTCTACAACGAGCACGCGGACGAGGCACCGCCCGGCTGGCGGGAGGCCCGCCCGGCGAAGTAGGCTTCGGGCATGGAAGGTGAGCTGTTCGAGCTCGAGCTCCTCGGGGGATTCACCGAGAAGCGCTACCGGACGATGCGGCCCGAGGTGGAGGCCATGCCGTGGGACACGCTCGATCCGTCGCTCTACGAGGAGCGGGACCTGGTGCTCGCCCGCAAGGCGTGGACCGGCGCGGCGTTCCAGGAGCACCGCACGGGCATCGCGTGCTGCTCCACGCTGCGCGCCCTGATCGAATGTCGCGCGCCGCTCGATCTGGTCGCGGTGGCCTCGCGCTTCCCGCTCGACGAGATGGTGCACGTGGAGCTCTGCGCGCGCATGGCGATGGCGCTCGGCGGGGGCACCGAGATCGTGCACGACCCGCTGAAGCTGGCGCTCGACGCCGACCCGAAGTGGTCGCCGATCGTGCGCGCTGCCGACCTCGTGGCGCGGTTCTTCTGCGTCGGAGAGACGCTCTCGATCCCGCTCCTGCGCGGCACCTGGAAGGCCGCGCGACACCCGCTCTCGAAGGCCATCCTCGGGCGCATCGTGAAGGACGAGGCCGCGCACGGCACGTTCGGGTGGACGTTCATGGACTGGGCGCTCCCCCAGCTCTCCGACGACGACAAGGTGCTGGTGGCAAAGCGCGCCGATCTCGCGATCAAGGCGATTTCCAGGCAGTGGAAGGCGCTACGCGAGAAGCCCAAGGCCAAGAACGCAGAGGCGCACCCGCTCGGGTGGATGGAGACGGAGCCCTATCTGGCGCTCGCCGAGCGTTCGATGCAAACCCTCGTCGTCGACCGGTTCCGCACGCGGGGGTTCCCGGTCACCTGGCCGGTACCCGGCCGCGGGTGATACATTGACGGGATGTCTACCCCGCCGCCCGACAAGAAGCGTGGTCGCAAGCTCCTCGTGGCCGCGGTCGGCGTGGCCACGGTGTCGTACGTGGTGGCCTGCGGGAGCACGACCTCCGGCAACCTCATGCCGCCCGAGGACACGGGCAAGGCCGATGGTGGTGGCGAGGCGGGAGACGCGGGGTTCGACGTGAGCTCCGGGAACCTGGTCGCGCCGGACACGGGCACGCCCGACACGACGGATGCGGCGACGGACACCGGCGGCTTCGACGTGAGCTCGGGCAACCTGGTCCCGCCCGACACGGGCAGCGACGGCGGCTGAGGTTGCCCGTCGGCGGGCGGTTGCTACGACGAAATCGATGGAGCTGATCGTCGTTTCGGTCGGTGGGATCGTGGGCGGCTTCGTCGCGGTGATCTCGGTGTCGATCGGCTCGTTCACCGCGCTGCAGCGGCTCGGCGAGTGGCACGCGCGGGGCTTCCCGCCGGCGCTGGCACGGGGCTCGACGCGCCGACCGTATCCGTATCGATGAACCTCAATCCAGGTGCTCGACGCCGGCGAGGCTGAGCCACCCGTGGCTGCGGGCCTCGTAGACGGCCACCGTCGGCGCGGGGAAGCCGCGATCGGCGAAGGCGCCCAGCGCCACGACGACGTACCCCGGGAGACGGTCGACCTCCCAGTGGGTGGTCGAGCCGCACGTGGGGCAGAAGTGGAAATGGATGGTGCCGCCGGAGTCGCCGACGCGATCGAAGGTGCGCACCTCGCCGCGGACGGTGACGGCCTCCGCCGGGAAGCGTGCCTGCGCACCGAACGCACTGCCCGTGCGGCGCTGGCACTCGAGGCAGTGACACACGGACACGCGGACCGGCTCGCCCTCGCAGGTGAGCTGGACCGCAGCACAAGCGCAGGAGGCGACGCGGGTCGGCATCGCGGGGCTCTTACCACTGCGCGCTGCTGGGCTCTCCCACGCTAGACTCCCTGCATGTCGGAGCGACTCGCCCCCTGCCCTTCTTGCTCGCGGCACGTGCGCCTGGGTGCCCGTCGCTGCCCGTTCTGCGCGCAGGAATTCACGGGAGTGCGGACGCCGGCGCCCGCGCGCCCCGGCCGCCGGTACGTCGGCAAGACCGCGACCGCCCTCTACCTCACCGCGCTCGCCGCGGCGGGGTGTGGCGCGAAGACCGGGCTCCTCGTGCCGGAGGTCGACGACGTCGCGACCGACGATCGCGGCGACGTCCTGGACTTCGACGGCTTCGTGCTCGACAGCGGCGTCGATTCTCGGCTCGACCTCGGGATCGACTCGGCATCGGACGTGGCCGACACCGGCGGATCGAGCCCGATCTACAAATGAACCGAGCCGTCACGGCACGCTGAGCAGCACCTCGCGGCGCAGCGGCGGCGCGCCACGCAGGTCGGGATCCACCGACCACCACACACGCTCGGCCACGCGACGCACGACCCCGGGCGGCGCCGGTCGGCCCGCGACGAACGCGGCGAGGCGCGCGCGATCCAGCGGACCTTGCAGCCCCACCAGCGTCCACGCCGCGCCCCACTCGGCCTGCGCGTGCGGGCGCCCGAACAGCACGACCGCGCGACCATCGGCGAAGTACCCGGTGACCTGCAGATCGGGCATCTCTGCGCCGGGGCGCCACTGGAACGTCGGGTAGCAGGCGAACGGCCACGCGCGCATCTGGCCGCGGATCCCCTGCACCGTGATGGCCGCGAGCACGACGCCGATCACCGCGAGGGTGACACTCGAGACGCCTTCTCGCGAGCGCCGCGGTGCCCCGCCCGCGAGCAGCCCGACGTAGCAGAGGAACAGCGTCGGGAACTCGATCTTCATGAGCCACGCCGTGCCGAGGTGGAACGCGAGCCCCGTGGCCAGCGCGAACAGACGGGTGCGCGGGAACAGCACCAGCACCACGAACCCGAGCTCGAAGGCGAGCGTGCCGAGGCCGAGCGCCTGCAGCACGAGCGGGTGGTGGTCCACGCGGAGCGCTGGCACCCACTCGAACTGCGTCCACTTCCACCACATCTGGAGGCGGAGGTTGTCGGAGAGGGCCCACCCGAGCCCTTGCTCCGCGAGCTTGTGCACACCGGGGAACAGGTAGACGAGGCCGAACACGAGCCGCGCGGCGGAAAGCGGCAGCGCGTAGGCGCGGTCGGGTCGCGGCGGCCCGCGGTCCCACGCGAGCGCGTCGGCGCACGGGCTCACGGCGAGGATCGCGAGCAGCCACACGAGGTGGTGGTGGTGGATCACGTTGCCCTGCCGCTGCGGCAGGCCGAGCACGTACGCGGCCGTCACCGCCGCGGTGACCAGCGCGACGCGGGTGTAGACGCCGAGGAGCGCCGCGAAGCACGACGCGACGAGCAGCACCTGCCCCACCCGACCGAGCAGCGGCGTCACCGGGATCGGCAACGACCAGAGGCCCTCGAGCGGCACGACCAGTGGAGGGGGCAGCGAGGCCCAGCGGACCGCTTCCTGCGTGGCCGGGTTCAGGAGCACGACCGCGACGACGACGACGCGCAGCACGGCGAGCCCCGTCCGCGGGTCGGTGCGGACGTCGCGCCCGAGCGTCCGCAGGTTCACGACGTCTCGAGGATCTCCGCGCCGAGATCGCCGAGCACCCGCGCGAAGCCGGGGAAGCTCGTGGCCACGTTGTCCACGCCGCGCACGCGACTCTCGCCGTCGGCGCGCAGGGCCAGCACCGCCGCCGACATGGCGATGCGGTGGTCGTCGTGGGCGTCGACGGTGGCCGCGCGCAGCTTGCCGTGCGGCTTGCCCACGATCTCGAGGCCGTCGGGCAGCTCGCGCGCCTCGACCCCGAACGCCCGCAGGACCTCGGCCATCACCGCGAGCCGGTCGCTCTCCTTGACGCGCAGCTCGGCGGCGTCGCGGATCACCGTGGTGCCCTTGGCGCAGGCGGCGGCGACGCACAGGATGGGGATCTCGTCGACGGCGCGCGGCACGAGCTCGCCGCCGATGTTGGCGGCGACCATGCCCACACCGTTCGCGTCGACCGCGCCGCTGGCGTCGAGCGTGGCGATGGGCTCGGCGCCCTCCTCGCCCTTGGGCACGAGGTGCGCGCCCGCGGACATCGCCCGCAACACGTCGAGCGCGCCGGTCCGCGTGGGGTTCACGCCGACGTCGACGATGCGCACCACGCTGCCCTCGACGAGGTTGGCCGCGACCACGAGGAACGCGGCGGCCGAAGGGTCGCCCGGCACGGTGAGGTCGAACGGCGCGATGCACCCGTCCCAGCCGGCCGGATCGAGCTCCACGAGCGAGCCCACCCGCCGCAACGGTACGCCGGCGAGCTCGAGCATGCGCTCGGTGTGGTCGCGCGAGAGGGTCGGCTCCTTCACCACGGTGACGCCGTGTGCGTAGAGTCCGCTCAGGAGCAGCGCCGACTTGACCTGGGCGCTCGCGACGGCGAGCTCGACCTCGCTCGGCCCGAGGAACTCGCCCTCGACGAGCGGCGCGATGCGGATCGGCGCGGTCTCGTCGTCCTTCTTCGGGTGGGGCGCGCCGCGACAGTGAGCCCCGCGTGCGCGCAGCGGCTCGAGCACGCGCCGCATGGGCCGCTTCGAGAGCGAGGCGTCGCCGACGAGCGTGCTGCCGAAGGCCTGCGCTGCGAGCAACCCCGACAGGAGGCGCATCGTCGTGCCGCTGTTGCCGCAGTCGAGTGGGCGGCCGTCGACCGGCATCTTGAGGCCGAAGAGGCCGAGGCCGTGCACGCGGATCCGCCCGCCCTTGGGGAACACCGGAGCCTCGACGACCTCGTGGGCCACCCCCATCGCCTCGAAGCAACGCAGCGTGCTGACGTTGTCCTCGCCGAACGAGAAGCGCCGGATGGTGCTCGTGCCCTCGGCAAGGGCGGCGAACATCACCGCGCGATGGCCCACGCTCTTGTCCGACGGCACGCGGACGACGCCGCGCAGCGGACGCGCGGCGGGCTGGACGACGAAGTCCATCAGGTCACCGGCGGCGTCAGCCGGAGCATGTCTTCGGCGAGCGTGTCACGGATGTAGCGGATGGTCTTCTCCCGCAGGGCCGACTTGGTCTTGGCGTAGGCGTCGCGCGGCAGCGAGGCCAGGCGGGTCGCGTGCGCGTGCGCGGCGGTGGCGAGCGCCGCCTCGTCGCCGACGAGCTCGTCGAGCCAGCCCGCGTCGACGCCCTCTTCGGGGTCGACGACGGTGGCGAACAGCGTGGAGCGGATCAGGTGGCGCGGCTCGAGGCGATCGCGCGCGAGCTCCATCGCGAGGATCGGCACGGGCATGCCGATCTGCACCTCGTTGAGGCCGACGCGGAACGCGGACCCGCGCACCGAGATGCGGTAGTCACCGGTCAGCACGACGAGCGCGCCGCCCGCGAGGGCGTGACCGGTGGAGGCGACGACCAGCGGGAGCGGGAGCGCATACAGGCGCAGGAGCAGCTGGGCGCCGCGCGAGACCAGCGCGCGCGCCTGGTCGACGCCGGCCATCATCTGGCGGAGATCGAAGCCCGCGCAGAACTTCCCGGGCCGCCCGGTGAGCACCACCGCGGCGGCCTCGCGCTCCGCGCGATCGAGCGCCTCGTCGAGCGAATCCATCATCGCGCTCGAGAGGGCGTTGGCCTTGCCGTCGTCCATGCGCAGGAGGGCCACGTTGCCGGAAAGCTCGTACTGGACGGTGCTCATGGCCAGCGAG
This sequence comes from uncultured Polyangiales bacterium, assembly GCA_964624885.1. Taxonomy (GTDB): domain Bacteria; phylum Myxococcota_A; class Polyangia; order Polyangiales; family JADJMO01; genus JADJMO01. The sequence goes on from CAZUZY010000010.1 coordinate 29,407, forward strand.
GCTAGCGGCCTCACCGACGGAGTCCAACGCGCGGGCTCAGTAGAGGAGGCACGGCTTCGGGCCGGCGTCGGGCAGCTTGGGTCCGAGGCACGGCAGCGGGGCCGCGTCGGACGTCGGCGGTATCAGGCACGGCGCGGGCGCCGAGTGGGTGCCCGCATCGGGGGCGGGCTCGCTGAGACAGGGGTGCGGCGAGGCCTCGAGGACGCTCGCGTCCGCGCTGGTCTCGGCGCCAGTCGTGCCGGTGTCCTTGTTCTCGTGCTCGACGGCGGTGACCTGGAGGCAGGGCGTCGGGCGCTCGCACCCGAGGGTCGTGGCCGACAGCGCCGCGGCCACGAAGCGCGCGCGGCGCTGCAGGATCCGCCGCCGCGCGTCGCTCATCCTGCGCTCAGATGTTGGTGCCGCCCCCGCTCGCAGGGGGCGTGGACCCGGGCGGAGGGATCGCGGGGATGCCGCTGCCGGCCCAGCCGCTGAGCACGCCGAGCAGCTGGCGCATCTGCTTCTCGTCGAGGACCAGCTGGAACTGGGCGTCCTTGCCCGCGGCCTGGCCGGTGAGGTTGCGCACCAGCGGATCGACGCCCATGAACTTGAGCATGCTCATCACGACGAGGCTCTTCTTGAGGTTGTCGAGCCCGCTCGCCGCCGCCTGCGCCTTGGCCTCGTCGGGGTAGGTGAGCGCGCCCGAGGCGCCGAACGACCCGTCGGGGTTGAAGCGACCGCGGACGCGGACGTACTGCACGCCCTGGATCCAGGGGATGTAGCTGGTGACGGTCTTGCCGAACGACTGCTTGTTGACGTCGGAGGCGACCAGCAGCGCGTAGCCGGGCTGCGACACCCAGTCGGCCATCCACGGGGGGATCTCGCGGGTGACGGTGCCGGCCTGGATGCGGTCGAGCGCGCGCCGGATGGCGGCCTCGGTGCCGAACAGCGCGGTCTTCGGCGACAGGATGCAGAAGCCGTTGTTGGCGACGGTGTAGAGCTTGCGGCCGGCGTAGGTGGAGGCCACGACGGTGCCGTACGGGGTGTTGAGGCCCTGCTGGGCGGCGGCCTCGATCTTGTCGGGCTTGAAGCTGCCCCGGAGCACCGTGAACCAGTCCGAGCCGCTGAACGAGTAGAGGCCCACGTACGCGTGGTCGAGATCGCGCTTCACCTGGAAGTCGATCTGGGCGGCGAAGGGCAGCATCTTCTCGCTGAGGGCGACCAGATCGCCCCCCACAGTGGAGTTGGCGACCTGCCCGACCGCGACATAGGCGGTCATCAACGCGCCCGCGGGCATGAGGGTCGCGGCGTCGCCGTCCACGTCGACCGGGCCCGCGGCCGGCGCGGGCGCCACCACGAACGTGGCCTGCTTCTTGGGGCAGCCGGCGGAGAGCACGGCGAGCCCCAGCAACGAGGCGGTGAGCAGGCCCGAGAGGCCCCGAGACCAGCCCCGAGGAGACGCAGCAGAACGACGGTTTCGTGCAGGCATTCGGTGCTCCAGGACGACTAGGACAACGGGAAGGCTGTGCGCAGGTTACACGCCTACTAGGACTTCGACGGGTAAGACCCCAGGATCTTCAGCTCGCGCACCATGCGCTTGAGCTCCTCGAACGCCGTGACCAGGGGGCGGTCGGTCACGTGGCCGGCGACCTCGAGGAAGAAGCGGTAGGTCTGGCCGGCGCCGGCGCTGCCGAGGGCGCGCGGACGGGACTGGATGCGGCGGAGGTTGAGGTCCTTCTTGGCGAGCGGCTCGAGCACGCGGAACAGCGCGCCCGGGGCGTCGTCGATGGTGACCACGAGGGCCGTGGTGTCCCGGCCGCTCCGGGCCGAGGGGCGCGCCGCCATCACCGCGCACCGCAGGTGCTCGCCCGTGGCGTCCGCGACGTTACCCCGGGCCACGATGAGCCCGAACATCTCGGCGAGCGCGGCGTTGCCCAGCGCCGCGGCGCCGTGGTCCTCGCCCGCGAGCTCCGCGGCCATCACCGGCGTGCGGGTGTCGAGCACCTTGGCCCGGGGGAGGTTCTGCGCGAGGAACTGCGCGCACGCGGCCCGCTCGGCCGGTGCGGCGTAGACCTTCTCGATCCCCTGCAGGTTGCCCGTGACGTTGAGGAGGTGGATGCGCGCGTCGGTGTCGAGCTCCTCGACGATGGAGAGCTCGGCGTCGACGATGGCGTCGAGCGTGGGCTGCAGGAGCCCCTCCTTGGCCGACTCGATGACCACGACGGCCACGTCGGCGTGCTCCCGCTCCACGAGGCCGAGGGAGCCCCGCGTGCCCTCGCAGGGCAGGTATTCGGCCGAGGCGCCGAACCGCTTGCGCGCCGCCTCGTGGGCGATCGAGCCCATGGGGCCCTCGTAGGCCACGCGGAGCGGCGCCTCGAGCGCCCGGGCCGCCGCCAGGATTTCGCGGAAGATCGGGCCGATGGCGCGCTTCGGGAACTCGCCGGTGGCGGCCTTCTGCTCGATCCGGGCGACGAGCTCCCGCTCCTCCTTGGGCGAGAAGCGCACGGTGGACGGGTCCTTCTCGCGGAGCGCGCGCACCTTCTTGGAGAGCTGGGCGCGCTTCTCCAGGGCCTCGATGATCGAGTCGTCGACGCCATCGATGGCACTGCGGAGTGCGTCGAGCTCACGGCGAACGGGATCCTGGCTCATGGAGGGAATGTAGCAGGCTCACGAGCAAGGTCCGGGCCTGTTCGACGCCGCGAATCCGTCGGGGATTTCGCGCGCCCGTATCCGTGGCTTCACGCCTTCTGGGGCGCGTACGTGCTCTCGGGCGACGCGTCACTCGTCGCGGCGACGCTTGCGCTTGGACGGCTTGGCGAGCGGCAGACCCTTGGGCGCCATGGGGGGGGCTTCGGTCCTCACGCCGCTGGCCTCGACCTGGGCGAACACCACGCGGCCCACGCGGGTGGCCTGGGCGTCGGCGTTCTTCTGGCGGGCGCGGGCGACTTCCATGGCGCGGAGCTGCGAGCGGGTGGGCTCCTTGCCGTCGCGGTAACGCTCGTAGGTGCCGTCGGAGCGCAGGGCCCAAGCCTTCTGGTTGTCGGCGAGGCCGGCGATCAGGAGCTCGTCGTGGATGCGCTGCCGCATCTGCTCGTCGAGGATCGGGAACATGAGCTCGATGCGCCGATGGAAGTTGCGCGGCATCCAGTCGGCAGACGAGACGTACATCTCGTGCTTGCCGTCGTTGCAGAACTCGAGCACGCGCGAGTGCTCGAGGAAGCGATCGACGATGGCGCGCACGCGGATGTTCTCGCTGACGCCCTTGATGCCCGGCCGGAGGCAGCAGATGCCGCGGACGATGAGGTCTATCTTCACGCCGGCCTGCGACGCCCGGTAGAGCGCCTTGACGACGTCGATGTCCACGAGCGCGTTGAGCTTGGCGATGATGTAGGCGGGCTTGCCCTCGCGGGCGTGGCGCGCCTCGCGCTCGACGAGGCCGAGCACCGCCTCGTGCAGCCCGAGCGGCGCGACCACCACCGAGTTCCACTGGCGGGGCGCGCTGTACCCGGTGAGCAGGTTGAACACGCTGCCGACGTCCTCGCCGATCTCGGGGCGCGCGGTGAGCAGCGAGAGGTCGGTGTAGAGGCGGGCGGTCGAGGGGTTGTAGTTGCCGGTCGAGAGGTGCACGTAGCGGACGAGCCGGGTGCCCTCGCGGCGGATGACGAGGCACGCCTTGGCGTGGGTCTTGAGGCCGATGATGCCGTACACCACGTGCACGCCGCTGCCCTCGAGCGCGCGGGCCCACTGGATGTTCGACTCCTCGTCGAAGCGGGCCTTGAGCTCGACGATGGCGGTGACCTGCTTGCCCTGCTCGGCGGCGCGGGCGAGCGCGCGCACGATCGGGGAGTCGCCGCTCGTCCGGTACAAGGTCTGCTTGATGGCGAGGACCTGCGGGTCCTCTGCGGCGCGCTGGATGAGCTCCACCACCGAGTCGAACGAGTCGTACGGCTGGTGGAGCAGGACGTCGCGCTCGCGGAGCACGGTGAAGAACTCGTCGTTGTCGGGGAGGTCCTTGAGGATCGGCGCGACGACGCCCTGGAACGGCTCGTCCCGGAGCTCGCGGAGCTCGGTGTGCGGCACGAGCGCGAGCAGATCGGCGACCTGCAGCGGCGAAGGGCAGGTGTAGACGTCCTGCAGCGGGTCGAGCCTGAGGGCGCGGGCGAGGTAGCTCGTGACGCGCGGAGCCATGTCGCGGTGGACGGCGAGGCGCACGGCGTTGCCGCGATCGCGGCGCCGGAGCTCCTGCTGGATGGTCTGCAGGAGGTCGTCCGCCTCTTCCTCGTCGTAGGCGAGGTCCCAGTTGCGGGTGACGCGGAACGGCTGGCAGCCCTCGATCCGCTGCATGGGGAAGATCGCCGTCACGTGGAGCGTGATGAGATCTTCGAGCATGAAGTAGTGCCGGCAACCGGGCGGCGCCGACACGGGGATGAGGCGGCCGATGCCGCTCGGCACCTGGACGACGCCGAGGCCGGGGTTGGTCTCGTCGCGCACGTCACGCAGGAACGCGACGGCGAGGTTGAGGCTCTTGTTGCGCAGGTGCGGGAACGGGTGGCCCGGATCGATGGCGAGCGGCGTCAGGATCGGGAAGACGTCGTTGAAGAAATAGGCCTCGAGCTCCTTGCGCTGCGCGTCGTCGAGCTCGGCGGCGGAGAGGATGCGCACGCCCGCCTTGGCGAGCTCGGGGAGGATGTCCTTGTGGAGCGCCTCGTAGGACTGGTCGACGATCTCGTGCACCTTGGTCGAGATGGCGGCCAGCTGCTCGGGCACGCCCATCCCGTCGGGCGGCAGCTCGTCGACCTCGCCGGAGACCTGCTGCTTGAGGCCGGCGACGCGCACCATGAAGAACTCGTCGAGGTTCGACGCGAGGATGCACACGAACTTGAGCCGCTCGAGGACGGGGACGGCCGGGTTGCGCCCCTCGTCGAGCACGCGCTCGTTGAACGCCAGCCACGAGAGCTCGCGGTTGCTGAACAGGCGCGGGTCGTCGAGCGAGGTGGCCGCGGCCTCCGCGGTGACCGGCTTGATGGCCGCCGCGACGGTGGTGGTGGGGATGCCGGGCGGGGGCGCGGGCGCCGCCTTGGTGAGCGCCGGGCGGATGCTGTCCGGGGCGCCCCCGTTGGACGTCCCGTTCGAGGGGGGCCCGGACGCGGGCGGCGCAGGCCCAGCTGTGAGCACGGCGCCCGGCTCGAGACCTTCGGATTCCACGGTGTCGGACGGTAACGCGGAAGCCCCAGGGTCTCCAGTGAACTCACGATGAACGGCGCTGGGGGCGCGCGACCGGCGCGTTCTTCCGGGCGGCGCGCGGGTCGGGCGGGGGCACGAGCGCGCGCGGACCATTCCCGATGAGGTCGAGCCGCTTGGCTTTTCGCAAAGCCTCGCGGGTGAGGTCCTGCTGGGCCGGGTCCCAGTAGAGGAGCAGGGCCTTGTGCAGCTTCTTCTCGCGGAGATCGGTGACGGTGCGCACCGGCTGCATGGTCAGCGGGTCGATGCCGGTGAGGTGCATGCACGTGGCCATCGACATCGGGGTGGGGATGAAGTCCTGCACCTGCCGTGGCCTCAGGTTCCGCGCCTTGAGCCAGAGGGCGAGGGACACCATGTCAGCGAGCGTGGAGCCCGGGTGGCCCGAGATGAAGTAGGGGATGAGGTATTGCTCCTTGCCCGCCTCCTCGCTCGCGCAGGAGAAGCGCTCGGCGAAGCGCTCGTAGGTGGCGATGCCGGGCTTCTTCATCTTGGCGAGCACGTCGCTCTCGTTGTGCTCCGGCGCGACCGACAGCTGACCACCGACGTGGTGACGGGCGAGCTCCCGCACGAACTCGGGGCTCTTCTCGGCGAGGTCGTAGCGGACCCCGCTCGCCACGAGGACCTTCTTGATGCCGGGCTGCTCGCGCACGCGCTTCAGGAGCTTGATCAGCGGCCCGTGGTCGGTGACCAGGTTCTCGCAGATGCCCGGGTGCACGCACGACAGCTTGCGGCACGCGTGCTCGATGGTGGGGCTCCGGCAGGTCATCTTGTACATGTTGGCGGTGGGCCCGCCGAGGTCGGAGAGCACGCCCTTGAAGCCGATCGCGTCGCCGAGGCGCTGCAGCTCGCGCACCTCGCGCAGCACGCTCTGCTCGCTGCGCGACTGGATGTTGCGGCCCTCGTGCTCGGTGATGCTGCAGAACGTGCAGCCGCCGAAGCAGCCCCGCATGGTGACCACGGAGTGCTTGATGGTGTCGTAGGCGGGGATGCGCTTGCCCTCGTAGGACCAGTGCGGGAGGCGCGTGTACGGAGCGTCGTAGAGCGCGTCCATCTCCGCCTCTTGGAGGGGGAACGCGGGCGGCTCCAGGTAGATCGCCTCGGGGCCGTGGGGCTGGACGATCGGGCGGCCGTTGCCCGGGTTGGTCTCGAACTGGAACGCGCGCGACATCTCGGCGAAGCGCTGGCGCGCGGCGGCTCGTTCCTCGGTGACGAGATCGCCCTTGTCCACCGGCGCGGCGCCTCGCACGTCCTCGAACGCCGGCAGCAGCACGGTCTTGCCGTCCTTCACGTACCGCGACGTGGGCAGGTGCTCCCACTCGCCCTTGCGCAGCACGTACCCGGTGCCGCGCACGCCACGGATCTGGCGGATCGACTCGCCGGCGGCGAGCCGCTGCGCGACCTCGACCACGGGGCGCTCGCCCATGCCGAAGATCAGGAGATCGACCTTGGAATCGAGCAGGATGCTGCGCCGGACCGAGTCCTCCCAGTGGTCGTAGTGGGCGATGCGCCGGAGCGAGGCCTCGATGCCTCCGAGCACGAGCGGCACGCCGGGGAACGCGCGCCGGCACAGGTTGCCGTAGACCATGCTGGCGCGGTTCGGGCGCAGGCCGACGGCGCCGTCGGGGGAGTACTGGTCCTCGCTGCGCAGCTTCTTCTGCGCGGTGAGGCGGTTGAGCATGCTGTCGAGGTTGCCCGCGGTGATGCCGACGAACAGGCGCGGGCGACCCATGACGAGGAGGTCGTCGGTGGTCTCCCAGCGCGGCTGCGAGACGATGCCGACCTTGAACCCCGCGGCCTCGAGGCGGCGCCCGATGATCGCGGCGCCGAACGAGGGGTGGTCGACGTAGGCGTCGCCGTTGACGAGGAGGACGTCGAGCTCGGACCAACCCCGCGCCTCCATCTCGGCGCGACAGGTCGGCAAGAACGCACGCAGGTCGTGCCGCGTACGCTTGAGCTTCACGAGAGGCATCCCGTCGAGTCTAGCCTGGCTTGCCGTCGGCGCGCGGGGTGGTGAGCAAGGCCCAGTGGGCGACGACGAAGGTGGCGAAGGCGAGGCCGAACAACGTGCCGGCGAGGTGCATCGCGCCGAGGTAGCGCCGGCCCAGGAACGGGCCGACGACCCGCAGCGCGGCGGCGAGACTGACGAGCACGAACGAGCTCACGACCGCACGGCTCGGGGTGAGCGCGCGCCCGGTGTGGCCGAGCGAAACGCGGGCCATCATGCCGAGCGTGGTGCAGCCGATGGCGCCGGCGGTGAGCGCGTGGAGGGCGGACGAGGCGGGGATGGCCGGGGTGATGGCGGCGCCGACCCTCAGGGCGAGGCCGAGCGGGACGAACACGTGCCCGACGTGGAGGATCCAGAGGAGCGGCGTGCGAAGGGTGTGGCGAGCACCCCAGGTGGAGCTCCGGGCCACGGCGAGCACGGCCGTGAGGCCTGCCAGCACCGTACCGACGAGCCGGTCGGGGAAGGCGAGGTCGGCGAGGACGAGCGCGGCCATGGAAATCGTCGTCGCCCAGTCGAGCGCCGGCTGGTTCCGCACCGCGTCGACCTTGGTCGCGTTGCGCGTGAACATCGGGAAGATGCGCGCGGCGAGGAACAGGATGAGCAGCGTCACCACGTCGACGGCGACGAGGCTCGCGCGACGACGGATGCCAGGGAGCACGCCGAGCGCATCCAGGTGCATCGCGAGGTCGGCGAGGAACATCACCGAGACCATGCCGAGCACGGGGTAGTTGCGCCGGTTCTTGGTCGCGACGATCGGACGCCCGATGGCCAGCGCGAGGGCGGGCAGGAACGCGAGGTCGACGGCGGCGACGACCGGACGTGGCAGCACGGCCGCGGCGGAGATCGCCACGCGCCCCGCGACGAACAGGCCGACGAGGACGCCCAGGTGACCGCCGATCGCCGTCTCGCGACCGGTCCAGTTGGCGACCGCAGTGAGCAGGAAGCCCGCGATGACCGCGAGGGCGAAGCCGAAGATCATCTCGTGCGCGTGCCAGGACATGGCGTCGAAGTAGTGGTCGGCGCGGACCTTCCCCGAGAGGACGACGAGCCACAGCGGGACGAGCAGCGCGGCGAACGCCCCGGCGAGCAGGAAGAAGGGCCGGAAGCCCTTGCCGAGCCAGGCCGTGACGGCCTTTTCGGGCGCAGGGGCCTCGCCGAGCAGGCGGAGCGATTTCATCACCCCTCTCTCGTAGCGCGCCGCCGCCGATTTCGCCCTGACGAAGGTCAGTCAGACGAGGCGCCGGTCGTCGGCCCTGGCCATCGCGCGCACCACGGCGCGGGCCACCCAGGCGACGATCGGGACGACGCACAGCACCGCCACCACGCCTCCGACGCGGACGGCGAGAACCGCGAGCGCGAGCACCCCGGAGGCCACCACCCAGAAGCTGTCGAGCTTGCCGATGCGGCGCAGGAACGGGAACAACGTGACCATGCCGATGGCGATGGCGGGCCACACGAGCACGGTGAGAATCTTCTCGGCGAGGCCCAGCTTGCGCACGGTCTCGACCGACTTCGCCGCCTCGGCGTGGGCGAGGAGGAGCACCTGGGCGCGAGCCTCGCGGGGGAGCTCGCGCGGGGCGTCGACCTTCTTGGCGACCGGTTCGGGCGGCAGCTCCTTGGGGACGAAGCCCGCGCGACGGTGGCCGCACAGCGGGCAGATCGGCAGCGCCTGGGCGATCGGACGCCCACAGGCCTCGCAGGGCATCGGTGGACGGAGGTGGCCCACGGCTCAGGCCTCGATCCAGGTGTCCTGGTTGGGCAACCGGCCGCGGAGCTGCCGACGGAAGACGGCCGCACCGGGTTCGAGCATCCCGGCGTAGTCGCGGCTCGGGGGGAAGAACGAACGCTCGTCGCGCCCTTCTCGGCCCTGGTAGTAGAGCCAGTGATCGAACCGCGCGGTGGGTCGCACGCGGCCGTCGTGCACGTGCACCGTCGGGAAGAACAGACGGCTCGGGTCGCGGCGCGCGAAGCGGAACGCCATGGGGTGCACGCGCTGCTTGCGGCCGGGCTCGAGGCGGAAGACGGCGAACCCGTGGTCGCGGTAGTCGCCGAGCTCGCTCCAGATCCGTGAGGGCAGCTGGAAGCGCGGATCGAGCCGCCCGAAGTCGTGCGGGCTCGGGACGAACGAGGCCTCGAAGGCGCCGACCCGGTGCACGACGAGCTGCTGGCGCGGGAGCGAGAGAGAGACGCCGGCGCTCTTGCGCGCGGCCGTCTGCTCCACCACGAAGAGCGCGTGCAGCGCCTCGAAGAACGTGGGGTGGTCGGCCAGGCTCACGAACTCGAGCGCGGCCTCGCCGAGCTCGGGGCGGATCGGCACGGGCAAGAGCATCGCGACCTCGCCCGCGACCGAGAGCTCCATCGAGTAGGCGAGCAGCTGCTGCCCGTCCGGGAGCGCCCGCGCGAAGATGCTGGTGTCGGCGACGTGCACGCGCGGTGGGAAGAGGCGCGCGAGCCACCCGACCGGCGTGATGGGCGAGAAGCAGCACATCGTCTCCGAGTGTAGACCTCAGAAGGCGCCGCCGGCAGCGAAGTGGAACCAGGGGAGCACCCCGAAACCCGTGTGTTCCCCCAGTCGGTCGGCCGCGAGCAGGTCCAAGCCGAGGCGGAAGACGGGGCCCCCGTCGAACGGCTGGGCGCGGTAGCCGACGCTCCCGAAGCCCACGGGCGTGAACCCGCGCTCCTTCGTGACGAGGAGGTACATGTCGCCGCCATCGGACGACCAGAGGGCGTTGACCCCAGCCCCGATCTCGAGCGCGTGGTGGTCGTCGTGCACGGGGAGCCAGCGCACGCCGACAGGCAGCGAGACGAACCAGGTCTTCGGGTGTCCGGAAGAGCTGCCCTCGGCGGGTACCATCTGGCTCGTACTCCACACACCGAAGCCCAGCCGCACGCCGAGATCGTTCCGGAGCATTCGCTCGTAACCGACGGAGTAGAGGAGCCCCCCACCGCCGACCTCGGCGTCGAGGGTGTTGCGCGCGCTCCTCTCGCGGGGTCCTGCCTCTGCCTGGGCGAGGGCCGGAACCGACAGCAGCACGACTGAGACCAGCGTGGTGACGAAGCGGGCCATGTCGCCGACCAGAGCAACAACCGGACCGCGAAGTCGGTGGGCGGAAATCCCGGCCGTTCGCTGGCGGGGGTTCTTCACCGCACGACAGCTCGGTCTGCCTGCACGGGTCTCTGGTGGACAGGGTGCGCCTGCATGACCGATGTCATCAACGTTGCCGCGGGGAGGTCCACAGTGAACGTCGATGCCCCGCGAGTACCTCGCCGCTCTCCTCGGGGTGTTCCTGTCGGCGTGCGGGTCGTCGAGCGCGCCTCCCGCGGACGTCGACGCCGGACGCGACGGATCGCTCGGGGTCGCGACGACGATGGAGGACTTCCACGTCCCCGGCACGCAGATGGGCGATCTCGACGGCAAGGCGCTGCCCGCCGCCGAGACGTGCGTCAGCTGCCACGAGGTCGAGAAGGGCGCCGCCGCCTTCGACGGCTGGGCGGGGAGCCTCATGGGGATCGCGGGGCGCGACCCGCTGTTCAAGGCCCAGCACGCGACCGCGGAGCAGGACGCGCCGGGCGTGGGCTACTTCTGCCTCCGCTGTCACGTGCCGGTGGCGATCGCGACCGGGCACGCCGCGGACACCAAGGGCACCACGCTCGACCCGGTCGACGCCGACGGGGTGAACTGCGCCTTCTGCCACGCCATGGTCGATCCGAAGTCGACCTCGCTCGCCGACGCTCCCCTGCTGGCCAAGCTCGCCGATCGCCCGCGGCACTACGGCAACGCCCAGTTCGTGCTCGACCCGGCGCGCGTGTGGCGCGGGCCCTACGACCTCGGTGACGTGACCCACCCGACGAGCAAGTCGGAGTTCCTCGGCAAGGGCGAGATGTGCGGCACCTGTCACGAGGTGGGCAACCCGGCCACGGTGCGCAACGCCGACGGCACCTACTCGTTCGATGCGCTCGGGGCCCGCGCGAAGGACGCCGACCCGACGACGCAGTTCCCCCTCGAGCGCACGTTCACCGAGTGGCGCCTCAGCGCGTTCGCCAAGGGCGGGGTGGACATGGCCGGGCGCTTCGGTGGAGAGGGCGCGAAGGTGGTCTCCACCTGCCAGGACTGCCACATGCCGCGCACCGCGGGCAAGGGCGCCACGTTCTCGCCGCCACGCCCCGACCTCGCGCGGCACGACTTCGCGGGGGCCTCGGCGTGGGTCCTGCGCATCGCCGCCAAGGAGTTCGTCGAGCTCGATCCCGAGGTGCTCGAGGCCGGCGCCGTGCGGGCCGAGGCGATGGTGAAGAAGGCGGCCTCGCTGGAGCTCTCGCAGCTCGCGACCGGGCTCCGCGTGAAGGTGATCAACGAGTCCGGGCACAAGCTGCCGACCGGACACATCGAGGGGCGCCGGGTATGGGTCGATGTCCGGGTGCTCGATGCCAAGGGCGGGCTCCTCAAGGCGTACGGCGCCTACGATCCCGTGACCGCCGAGCTCGACGAGGGCTCGACGACCGTGTTCGAGATGCACGTCGGCCTGAGCCCGATCGCCGCCGCGCTCACCGGCTACCCGAGCGGCGTGACGACCCACATGTCGCTCGCCGACACGATCGTGAAGGACACGCGCATCCCCCCGCGTGGGTTCGACGGCAAGGCCTTCGCGGCCGCCGGCGCGCCGACGGTCGGGTTCCCGTATGCCGACGGGCAGCACTGGGCCGAGCTCGACTACGCGTTGCCCGCCGGCGCCGCGCTCGCGCAGGTCACCGTGTTCTACCAGACCGTCACCAAGCACTACGTGGAGGCGCTGCGAGACGGCAACCGGACCGACAAGTGGGGCGCGGAGCTGCACGCCCTGTGGACCGCCACGGACAAGTGTCCCCCCATCGCGATCGTGTCGAAGGAGCTCGCGCTGCGATGACCCGGAACACGCTCCTCCTCTGCCTGCTCGGGCTCCTCGGCTGCGGCGACCAGGTGGCTGCCCCGGGGGACGCCTCGGTCGATGCGAGCGACGCCTCCGACGCGCTCGACGCCGGGCGTTTCCAGGAGCTCGTGGTGGACGTGACGCTGGACGGGGTCCCCTCGCCGGCGACCAAGGTCGTGCAGGGCGGCAACCCGCTCGAGTGGACGACCGACGACAAGGGCCGCGCGGTGATCACCGTCGACCGCTCGGTCACCGGCGATCTGTTCGTGATGGCCTCGCACCCCGACGCGCGCATCAACGGGAACTTCGTGCCCGACAAGGGCGGACTGACCATCCCGCTGACCCGATTCTCGCGAACGGACAACCCCGCCTATGTGTTCCAGGATCCGGGCGAGCCCACGCGCCGCGGCGACAGCTCGCAGTGCGCGCACTGCCACGTGTCCGCGGTGACGAGCTGGATCGGGTCGGCCCACCGCACCTCGGCCAAGAACCCGGTGGTGCAGGACCTCTTCTCCGGGACCGCCGCGGCGTTCACGACCAAGGCGGCGTGCGACACTGCAGGGGGTCAGTGGTGGAGCGGCACCACGCCCGGCACCGGGAAGGCGGCCGAGCGCTGCTACCTCGGCGAGGGTGTGCTGCCCGCCCTCGACGGCACCTGCGGCAAGACCGCGCCCTGCGACACGGTCGCGACCAAGTTCGGGGCCTGCGCGGACTGCCACGCGCCGGGGATCGACGGCAAGCTCGGCGGCCGCAGCCTGCTCGAGGCGCGCGGGCACGCCTACGAGTACGGGGTCCACTGCGACGTCTGCCACCGCGTCGAGTCGCTCGATCTGGCGGCGCCCGCGGGGGTCGCTGGCCGGCTGCGGCTCGTGCGCCCCTCCGAGAAGGGCACCGCGGTGCTCGGCCCGTTCGCCCCGCTCACCTTCGGGCCCTGGCCCGACGTGATGAACCCTCGCATGGGCAGCGTGCAGCGCGACCACTTCGACTCGGCCGACCTCTGCGCCGGGTGCCACGAGCACGACCAGCCAGCACTGGTCGCCGCGGGCACCGTGCCGACCACGCGCTGGCCGACGGGACGCCTGCCGGTCCACACCACGTACGGCGAGTGGAAGGCGAGCCCCATGAGCCCGAGCGCCCCCTGCCAGGTGTGTCACATGCCGGCCGACTCGCTGGTGTGGAACGGGGCCGACCTCCAGCTGTTCTGGGACGGCGGCATCGGCGTGGTCGGCGGGTGGCGAAGGCTCCCGGGCCACGTCCGCCTGCACGCGTTCGACGGGCCGCGCACGATCGGCGCCGCGCTCGCGGGCACCAGCCTCACCGTCACCAAGGAGCTCGTGGCGGGCAAGCTCACCGTGAAGGTGAAGTCGAAGAACACCAGCGCGGGCCACGCGATTCCCACCGGCGACCCACTGCGCGCCTTGATCCTGGTGGTGGAGGCGCGCTGCGGCGCGACCGCGCTGGTCGCCACCGGGGGAGACGCCGTGCCCGACTTCGGCGGCTACGCCGAGAAGAAGGCCAGCACCGAGGACTGGACCCGGTGGACCACCGCGAAGGTCGGCGACCTCGTGCGCGTGGTGCGGCGCACCGGCAAGTTCCAGGACTACCAGGGCTACGGGCCGTTCGGCGACGGCACGTTCGCCGCCGCCGACAAGGGGATGCCCGCCGAGGAGGTCGTCGGCACGTCGAAGGTCACCGCGCTCACCGCGGGGGTCGCCACGTTCGACCCGCCGCTGCCGAAGGGCGACTTCGCCTATCTGGTCGAGCCCGCGGCGTTCCCCACCAAGGACGGCGTCGCTGGTTCGTGGGCGGGCGCCGCCGGCTTCGCGTTCGCGCGCGTGATGGTCGGACCCGACGGGCGCCGCATGGTCCCCCACTTCCTCGCGGTCGACGTCGCGAGCGACAACCGGTTGCTGCCGCTGACCGAGTGGCCCACCACGCACGAGTTCGCCGCCACGTGCGCCGATCCCACGGTGCGGGTCGCGCTGGTCCACCGCCCCTACCCCCTCGACCTCGCCCGCCAGCGCGGCTGGGCGGCCCGCGATCTCGTGTTCTCCGACGTCAGCAAGTGAACGGAGCGAGCCGCAACAGCAAGAAAACCCGTACCATCGGGGCATGTCCCCCTGGGTGCTCCTGGTCGCGGCCTCGATCGTGTCGTGTTCGCGGACGCCGCCCGCCGACGAGACACCCAGCGAAGCGCCGCCGAAGCCCGCGAAGAAGCCCGCGCCGTCGGCCGACTTGCCCGATCAGGAGGAGCTCTCCGCCCTCGCCACCGACGCCGGGTTGCCTTCCACCCCTCTGACCAGCGACGCCGGGCGGGCGGTCGCCGCGAAGACGAGCGGTCCGGTCAAGTCCTGCTTCCTCGAGGAGCTCACCCGCACCAAGGGCGCGTCGGGCACGGTCCGTCTGCGCGTGGTCCTCGACAAGACCGGCAAGGTCGCCAAGGTGGAGCTCCCCGAGAACCCCTTCTCCAAGGCCTTCGAGACGTGCGTGGTCGGCGGCGTCGGCAAGCTCGCGTTCGCGCCCGCGGCAAGCGAGCAGACCGTGGAGATCCCCTACAAGTTCAACGTGAAATGAGCGCCACGACGCGCCCCGCGATCGTCGAGCGCGAGCACGCGTTCGAAGGCGTCCAGCGCATCCACGGCGTCACCCACGACGGCACCCACGCCTGGTTCGTCCACGGCACCGAGGGCGAGCTCCTGCGCGTCGATCCCGCGAGCGGCGCCGTGGTCCATCGGCTCCGGGTCACCGGCGCGGAGACGGGCCTCTCGTTCGACGGCAGCCACCTGTGGGTGGTCGCTTTCGACCGCATCTGCCGCGTGGAGCCGAGGAGCGGCGCGATCGATCGCTCTGTCCCTGCCCCCGCGGACGCCTCGGGGCTCGCGTGGCACGACGGTCGGCTCTGGGTCGGGGACTTCCGAGGGCGGCGGCTGCGCGAGCTCGACGCCGCGACCGGTCGCGCCCTGCGCACGCTCGCCTCGGACGCCGTCGTGACCGGCGTGAGCCACGCCGACGGTGCGCTGTGGCACGGAGCGCTCGACGGCAACGGAGCCGACGCGCGCGCCGAGCTCCGGCGCGTGGACGAGGAGACCGGCGAGGTGCAGGAGGTGGTCGTCCTCCCCCCCGGCCACGCGATCAGCGGCCTCGAGTCCACCGCCGCCCGGTTCTACTGCGGCGACTTCCGCGACGGTCGACTGCGGCTCGTGCGCCGCGAACGAACGCGGTGATCAGCGGGCCGCGAGGCGGTCGACGCGAGCGTCGCGCTCCTTGTCCACGGGGGCGTTCGCGCGGGCGAGCGCCTCGTCGACCCGCCGCAGCTGGCGGTCGACGGCGTGGGTCACGAGGTCGTCGGGCTCCTCCGAGCCACGCGGCTGGCACGCGATCGCGGCGTAGAGGCCCACGATGGCGTCCGCGAGGTGCGCCTGCAGCTCCTGGCGCTCGAACAGCCGGAACCCCCAGATCTTGCGCACCATCCCGAGGGTCGCGACCAGCGCGGCGACGCGCGCGTCGATCGCGGACGAGACCCGGAGCGCCTCGAGGGGCCCGAGCTTCCACCCGAGGGCGTCGCTCGCCAGGCTGAGGCGGAGCACGTCGTTGGCGCCCTCGAAGATGCGGGTCACCCGCACGTCGCGCAGGCGCCGCGCCATCCCGGCGTCCTCCATGAAGCCGGCGCCGCCCATGAGCTGGATGGCGCGATCGACCACCGCGTGGGCGCCCTCGGAGGCGACGATCTTGGCGATCACCGAGGGCAGCGCGAGATCGTCGGCGTCGACGGCGCGCTGGATCACCCGCTCGATGGTGAAGACCTCGGCGCGGAGGTCGGCGAGGGAGGCGCGCACGAGCGCGAACCGAGCCAGCGGTCGGCCGAACTGGCGGCGGGTCTCGACGTGCTTCCACACGTCTTCCAGCGCGGCGCGCGCGGTGCCGAGGCAGCCCGCGGCCATCAGCGTGCGGCCCCACGTGAGCGCCGCGTGCGCGTGGACGAGCCCCTGGGAGGGCTCGCCCAGCACGTGATCGGCGGGGATCTCCACGTCTTCGAAATCGATGGTGATGGTCGAGGAGCCCTTGAGGCCCAGCTTGTGCTCCTCCGGGCCCCGCGACACGCCGCGCCAGCGCGGGTCGACCGCCACCAGCGTGTATCCCGCCTTGGCGCCGCCGAGGCCAGGGCTCCGCGCGAGCACCGTGACGAGGCCGGCGAGCCCGCCGTTGGTCACGTAGCACTTGCTGCCCGAGAGGCGGAGCCGACCGCCTTCGTCGACGAGGGTGGTCTTGACCGAGGCGATGTCCGAGCCCGCCTCCGGCTCGGTGGCAGCGAACGCGCAGATGCGCCGCCCCTCGGCGATCTCCGGCAGGTACTTGGCCGCGAGCGCCGGTCGAGCGCCGTGCAGCAGGGCGTGCATCGCGAGGCCCGAGTGCAGCCCCACGCAGGTGCCCGTCGAGCCGTCCCGGCCCGCGAGCTCCGCGATCACCTGGGCCGTGGCCGCGAGAGAGAGGCCCACCCCGCCGTAGCGCTCGGGGATGGTCAGACCGAACCACCCCTGCGCCGCGATGGCGCCGAGGAGATCGGCGCCGAGCGCGCCGTCGCGGTCGATGCGCGCTGGGTCCACGTGGGCGGCGCAGAACCCCCGCACCTCGCGCAGGACCACCGGCAGCAACGGTTCGGGGGCCGCACGCCGGGGGGGCCTCGCGGCCTGCTGCAGGGGGTTGCTCGGCTCTGCCTGGTCTTGCATCGCTGTTCTCTCGCTGGGGTCAGAACTGCACGGTGCGCGCGTGGTGCTCGCGCTCGGCGATCTCGTTGCGGCCGCGGTAGAACTCGCGCCACAGGCGCAGGTAGCCCTCTTGCAGCCGCTCGGGCGACATCTGCTTCGGCTGGAAGACGACGTTGGCGTCGTTGTACTTCTTCCAGGTGCGGTGGAGGATCCGGTCCTCGGAGACGAGGCGGTGCCAGGCGGGGGTGTTCGGGTACGGCGTGAACACCGCGAACTCGCACTTGTCGAGCTTGGTTCGCTGGCAGAACGAGAGCATCCGGTCGAACACGCCCTCGTCGTCGCCGTCGTTGCCGACGAGGAAGCTGACGTACGGGTCGATGCCGAACTCGTGGCACCGCGCGATGGTGCGCTCGGCCTTGTCGAGGGCCTTGGGGTCGCCCCAGCCGAACGCCGCCCGCGTGATCGGGTCGAAGCCGCCGACGAGGTAGAACCGGTCGACGCCGGAGCCGATGAGCTCGCGGAGCAGGGTCGGATCGAGCGAGAGCACCATCGGCGCGCTGATGCCGACGTAGCTGATCTTGTCGTGGCTCGGCCGCGGGTCGTCGCGGAGCACCGCGAGGAACTCGCGGAAGTGGCGGCGGGCCCCCGAGAAGAAGAAGAACGAGGTGTCCTCGGTGAGCGCGGCGCGCTTGCCGAGACGGGCCAGGTTGGCGAGCTCCTGGGCCACCGTGTCGCGCGGGACGACGCGGAGGCCGCGACCGAGCGTGCCGGGCACGACGCACGCGTCGCAGCTGAGCGGACAGCCGCGCGAGAGCTGGAGCGGGTAGTCGTCGGGCTTGAGGTGCGGCGACTCGTTCTCCACGTAGAGATCGACCCGCGGCGGCGGGAGCTTGCTCAGATCGAACGGCTCGGTCGCGCGGTAGCGGGACTTGAGCGCACCGTTCCTGGTGTCGTCGAGCACCTCGTTCCAGACGCCCTCCCCCTCGCCGACCACGACGGCGTCGAAGTGCGCGGCCGTCTCCTCGGGCATCATGGTCGGGAAGATCCCGCCGGCGACGGTCTTCTTCCCCTGCGCGCGCAGCGCATCGGACAGCTCGAACGCGCGGGTGGCCGCAGGGGTGAAGAACGAGAAGGCGTAGAGGTCGGCGTCGTGCGCCGCCCCCTTGCCGATCTGGTCCAGCGGGAACGGGTTCACCCGGTCGTCGTGGAACGCGACGTCCACTTCGGGCGGCGTGACCGCCGCGATGCTGGCGATGCCGAGCCCGGCGCCGCCGAGGTACTCGTCACAGGGCACCCACTGCAGGAGCTCGGGGTGCGACTGGGCGTGCCGCTCGAACGACGGGTAGATGAACTGGACGCGCATCAGGCGAGCACACCGGCGAGGAACTGCACGACGTCGCCCACGGTGCGCACGTCCTGGACCTGCTCGACGTCGATGTCGACCTCGTACTTCTCGGTCACCTCCGACAGGAGCTCCATCGAGTGCAGCGAGTCGAGGCCGAGGTCGTCGCGCAGGCGGTCGGTCGCGCGGATGTCCCCGCTGTGCTCCGGCTTGAGGCGGCGGATGATGGTCTCGAGGTCACGGGTGATCTGATCGGGCGTCACGTGCGGCATGCGCGGTTCCTCCGTTGGGGGTGGGGACGTATCGGTGGCGGCGGTACCAGGCGCACGCCTTGTGCAAGGTGGCCGAGAGCGCCGTGGGCTCGGCGAGCCGGAGCTCGCGGCGGGCCTTGCTCGCGTCGACGAAGCGGCCGAAGCGCACCACGTCGACGAGCTCGCGAGAGAGGAACGGGCGACCGCCGTCCTTGGCCGCGGCGGCGCGCAGCTCGGCGAAGGTCGCGGCGGGACCCGCGAGCCACGCCGGCACGGGCACGGCGCGGAAGGGGACCCCGAGGGTCTCGCCGACGCGCTCGAGCAGCTCGGAGACCATCAGATCGTGCCCGCCGATCGCGTAGCGCTCGCCCGCGCGGCCGCGCTCGGCGGCGGCGAGGTGGGCGGCGGCGAGATCGTCGGCGTCGATGACGTTGGCGCGACCCTCCACGTAGAACGGGAGCTTGTCGTTGCCGAGCGCGACGACCAGGAAGCCGGTGCCGGCCTTCACGTCGAGCTCGCCGAGGATCGCCGTCGGGAGCAGGATCACCACGTCGAGGCGCGAGGCGAGCACCTCGTCCTCGATGGCGAGCTTCACCCGGTGGTACACCGAGCGGAGGGCGCGCGGGTCGAACGGGTCGCTCTCGGTGGAGCGCTGCTCGCCGCGCGCGCTCGGCGGACCGACCGTCGCGATGGAGCTCGTGAGCACGAGGCGCGAGACGCGCGCCCGGCGGGCCGCGGCGAGGACGGTACGGGCGCGACGCCGCGCGAGGGCCACCTCGGCGTCGCCGTCGAGCGAGTAGCGCGGGTAGTGCCCGGCGCAGAAGAAGGCGATCTCCCGGCCCCGCATGGCCTCGACCAGCGACGCCTCGTCGTCGAGCTCGGCCCGCACGAGCGGGGCCCCGAGCTTGCGCGCGAACAGCGTGTTGGCGGTGTTGCGCCGCGTGCCGACCACGTCGTGACCGCCGGCCACGAGTGCGCGCAGGACGTTCATCCCCACGAACCCGTTGCCACCGATCACGACCGCTCTCACGGGGCGACCTCTTCGGAGAGCGGGTGGCTCGGGAGCGCGCCCTCGAGGAAGCGGGTGCGGAGCGCGCCCCGGCGGAGCTTGCCGCTGGTCGTGCGCTCGATGGTGTGCGGGGGCACGACGACCGTGCGGTCGGGGCCGAGGCCGAGCTCGCCCTGGATGGCCGTCTGCACCTCGCGCGTGAGGGTGTCGCGCTCGTGGCTGGTCATCGCGCGGGTCTCGAGGACGACGACCAGATCCTCGGTGCCGGCCTTCTCGTTCGGCGCGCCGAAGGCCGCGACGCGGAGCACCCGCCCCTTGCCGGTCTCGAGGGCCACCCGCTCGAAGTCGTCCGGCGGGTAGTTGCGCCCGCGCTTGATGATGAGCTCCTTGGCGCGGCCGGTGACGTAGAGCTCGTCGCCCTCGACGAAGCCGAGGTCGCCGGTGCGCAGCCACCCGTCGACGAGGGTGGCGGCCGTGGCCTCCTCGTTGCGGAAGTAGCCGTCCATGAGCGAGGGGCTCTGCAGCAACACGTGTCCGGTGGTGCCCTTCGCCACGCGGCGCCCCTCGTCGTCGACGACGGACACGCGAACGCCTGCGAGGGGGGTGCCCACCGAGACCAGCTCCCCGGCGGGCGTGGCGCGCGCCGACCACAGCGACCCGTGCTTGGGGAACGTGGCCGCGAGCGAGTTCTCGGCCATGCCGTAGACCGGCTGGAACGCGCGCGGATCGAAGCCCTGGGCCGAGAAGCGCGCGGCGAACCCGCGCAGGGTGGTGGGTCGCACCGCCTCCGCGCCGTTGAAGGCGTGGCGCCAGTGGGAGAGATCCACGTCGACGAGGTGGCGGTCGGCCACGCGGTCGAGGGCGAGCTGGTAGGCGAAGTTGGGCGCGACCGACATGGTGGCGCGCTGCCGGCCGATCCACTGCAGCCAGCGCCGGGGCTGGAGCAGGAACGACTCCACCGGCATGAGCAGCAGCGGGTAGTGCCAGACGAGCGCGGTGAGGAGCGCGCCCACGAGGCCCATGTCGTGGAACAGCGGCAGCCACGACACGCCGACGTCCTTGGTGGACATGCCCGACCGGTCGCCGATCATCCAGGCGTTGGCGAGCAGCGCGCGGTGCGAGAGCACCACGCCCTTGGGTCGACCGGTCGTGCCGCTCGTGTACTGGATCACGGCCGGGTCGTTCGGGGAGCCCGACGGCAGGGCGCGGGCCACGCCCCCGGGGCGCCCGTCGAGGGCGTCCACGCGCACGAAATCGACCGCGCCGAGCGCCGACGTCCACGGCTCGATGGCCTTGGAGCCGACGAGGAAGCGCGCGCCCGCGTCGTCGAGGATCGCGCGCACCGTCTCCGCGTAGCGGTCCATGCCGCCGAAGGAGAGGTTGGGGCCGACCGGGACCGCGACCCCGCCCGCGAGCAGCGTGCCGAAGAAGCCGGCGAGCCAGTCCTCGCCGGTGGGCAGCATCACCACCACACGCTCGCCGCGCTCGAGGCCGTGCGAGAGCAGGTGTTGCGCGACGTGCGACGCGCGGTCGAGCAGCTCGCGGAGGGCGAGCTCCTTGGGCGCCGTGTCCTTGTCGGCGGTCCAGACGAACGCCCCCGCCGCGGCCGCGCGCTCGAGCGCCTCCGGCAGGGTGCTCGGCGCGAGGGTCGGCTGCGCTTCGTTCACGAGGAGAGACGTCAAGAGACCTCCGGGCGCGCGAAGACCAGCGCGCTGTCATGACCACCGAACCCGAACGAGTTGCTCATCGCGGCGAGCAGCGGCGCCGTGCGCGCGGTGTGCGGCACGTAGTCGAGGTCGCACTCCGGGTCGGGGTGCCGGAGGTTCAGCGTGGGGGTCGCGGTCTGGTGCACGAGCGACAGCACCGTGACCACCGCCTCGATGGCGCCGGCCGCGCCCATCGTGTGGCCGAGCATCGACTTCTGGGACGAGACGAGCAGGCGATCGGCGTGGGCGCCGAACACCCGGCGGATCGCGCAGGTCTCCTCCTTGTCGTTCATCTTCGTGCTGGTGCCGTGCGCGCTCACGTACCCGATGGCGTCCGGAGGCAACCGCGCGTCGGCCAGCGCGGCGCGCATCGCGCGCGACATGCCCTCACCCTCCGGCGCGACGGCGACGATGTTGTGGGCCTCCGACGAGGCGCCGAACCCGCGCAGCTCGGCGAGCACGTTCGCGCCGCGGGCGAGGGCTCGCTCACGCTCCTCGAGCATCAGGAAACCGGCGCCCTCCCCGAGCACGAACCCGCGGCGCGTGGCGTCGAAGGGGCGCGACATCGCCTCCATCGGCTCGTCGCGGGCAGTGTTGAGCGCGCGCATCCAGGAGTAGGCGCGGAGCACGTCGCGGGTGATGACCGTGTCGACGCCGCCCGCGATCATCCCGTCGGCGCGGCCGAGGCGGATCTGGTCGAAGGCGACCCCGATGGCGTGGGCGCCCGACGCGCACGCGGTGCTGACCGTGAGGCTCGGCCCGCGCAGCCCCTCGAGGATGGTGATCCATGCCGGCGCGCCGTTGGGCATCACCCGGATGATCGAGGTGGGGCCCACGTCGTACCCCGCGGACGGGTGCGGCACGCCGATGCCGACGCCGCACACCACGCCGAAGCGGTCGCGGGCGGCCTCGTGGGGCCGGCCCGCCTGCCCGAGGGCCTCGTGGGCGGCCGCGGTCGCGAAGTGCACGAACCTCGCCGTGCGCCCGCGCACGTCCGACGGAAGGCGCACAGCGAGCGCCTCGACGTCGGCGGGCGCGACTTCTGCGGCCACCGAGACCTTGTCCCCCTCCGCGTCGAAGGACACCTTGCGGACCGCGGATCGGCCGTTCTTCAGGCCCTCCCAGGTGGTCTGCGCGTCGAGCCCGAGGGCGGTGACGAGGCCTACGCCAGTGACCACCACGCGGTGCGGGACCATGTCGCACCGTGTCCGAGCCCGCTCTGCGCGAGCATGACTTCGGTCATCCTCGCGGCAGAAAACCTAACAAAGACGAGGAGGATACGGACGAGCTCAGGGCACGTCGTCGCCGACCGCGAGGGCACGGCGCACGACGGGGGTGCTCGAGCGCGCCTCGAGCCACCGCTCGACCATGGGCCACACGGTCGTCGGCGCCTCGGTGCCCACGAGGAGGTCGATGTGCCCGAGCGGCAGCTCCCGGTACGTCTTGTCCGACGCGCGCGACACCAGGTAGGCCGGCTCGACGGAGTCGGGCGGCGCGAGGTCGTCCCCCGTCCCGGCGATGACGAGCAACGGCTGGGTGGAGCGCTCGAAGCGTTCGGCGTAGTCGAGGCCGTCGACCTTGCTGCGCCGGGTGCCGCCGAACGCGCTCTTCGACCAGCGGAACATGGTGAGCATCACCGGCACGTTGGCCATGTCGAACGCGTGCGCCATGTGCTCGCCGAGGATCTCGGGCTCGATCGCGCCGGCGTGCCAGCCGCGCAGGGCGATCGGGTAGAGCGGGCTCTCGAGGTACTTCTGCAGGCCGTGCATCGTGCGCCCGAGCAGGCGGATGGGCACCGGCACGTTGGCCGGCGCGAGGCCCAGCTTGTCGAGGCCGGCCACCACCGAGGAGAGCGCGCGCAGCACGCCCGAGCCCTCGGTGAAACGGAACGGGCTGCCGAGGGTGACCACCCCGCGCACGATGCGGGGATAGAGCGGCGCCGTCGCGTAGGAGAGGAGCCCACCGAGGGAGTGCCCGACCAGGAACAGGGTGCTCTGCCCGGACAGCTGCCGCACCTCCTCGAAGGCGCGGGGCATGTCGTGCTCGATGTACTCGTCCACCGACGCCGGCCGGGGGGCGCCGAAGCGGCGGGACTTGCCCTGGCCGCGGAGGTCGAGGTTGAACACGTCGAAGCCCGCCGCCGCCAGGTGGTTGGCGAACGACCGCGAGGGCAGGTGCCACGCGTAGCGGTTCTGCCCGAACCCGTGGACCAGGAGCACCGCTGCGCGACAGCTCCCCTCGTGCTCGACCGCGCGCTTGCGCACCATGGCGAGCGGCACCGACCCGCGCACCACGATCTGCTCCTTCAGGAAACGACCGAAGCGACCCGTGCGGCGATCGATGGCCTGGTCGACGACTTCGGTGCGAAGGATGGTCACGCTGGGATCTCGCGGTTCCCCCCCGAGACCCCTTCAATCTACCACCCGATCCACGGCTGCGGTAGCCAGCGGACCTGCACGGACGAAGAGTGCCTTGACGGCGGGCGGTTTCTCGATAACCTTCCCCGCCCCTCACCCCGCTACCAAGGATTCTGTCGATGGTCCGCATCCGTCTCGCCCGCGCGGGCACCAAGAAGGCCCCCTTCTACCGTATCGTCGTGACCGACCAGCGCTCGGCTCGCGGCGGTCGTTTCCTCGAGACGATCGGCACGTTCGACCCGCTGAAGAAGGACGCGCTCGCCTCGGTCAAGACCGACCGCCTGTCGTACTGGCAGGGCAAGGGCGCGCAGCTCAGCGACACGCTCGACGTGCTCCTCAAGAAGGCCGCCAAGGCCGCCGCTCCCGTCGCGGGCTGATCCCCATGGCGCAGACGCAACTGTCCGACCTCGTGGCCGCGATGGCGCGGGCCCTCGTCGACAAGCCCGCCGAGGTCGACGCCGCCGAGTTCGACGGCGACAACAACAGCATCGTCGTGGAGCTCAAGGTCGCGCGGGACGAGATCGGCAAGGTCATCGGCAAGTCCGGTCGGACCGCCGAGGCCATGCGCGTCGTGCTCGGCGCCGCCGCCCAGAAGCAGGGCCAGCGGCGCGTCCACCTCGACATCCTCGACTGAAGTGGCCGCCTCTCGGCAGGCGCCGATGGCGGGCGCGGCGCTGCAGAAGCCCGCGCCCGACGACTGGGTACCGCTGGCCGTCGTCGGTCGCGCCCACGGCGTGCGCGGCGAGCTGCGAGCGCACCCGTTCGATCGCGACAGCCACCTCCTCTCGGAGGTCGACGAGGTGCTCGTGCGGTTCGTCGACGGCGAGCGCCGCGGGGAGGCCCACGAGGTCTCGGTCGACAGCGTGCGGCCCGGCAACGACGCTCTGCTCGTGAAGCTGCACGGCGTCGACGACCGCGACGCGGCCGACGACGTGAAGGGCGCGCACCTCTGCGTGAAGCGCGCCGATTTCCCCCCGCTCGAGGACGGCGAGTTCTACGCCTGCGACGTGGTCGGGGCCCAGGCCGTCCTCGGGGACGGCACCGTCGTCGGCATCGTGCAGTCGCTGCAGGCGTACCCGAGCGTCGATCTCCTGGTCGTGGCGACCGAGGGCGGCCGCTACGAGATCCCGCTGGTCGACGCCTACGTCGACACGGTCGACGTCGCGGCGGGCAAGATCACCCTGCGCACGCTCGACGGCCTCGACCTCACCTGACGGCTCGCGGCCAGGCGCCGACCGTTCGGCTCCGACCCGCGACCGCTCACCGACTTCCCGCGGGCGGCGAGCGCCGGCCGGTGGTTCTGTCGGGCATGCAGATCACCCTCCCGCGCTGGGTCGCGACGGAAGCCTCGTTCGACCGGCGCGCGCCACGCGTGCTGGCGCTCGCCCTCGCGCTCGGGCTCACCACCCAGGCCCTGCTGTTCCACGCCGATCTGGGGCTGTCGTTCCTCGTGCTCGACGCGCTCGTCGTGTTCGTCACCCTCCGCGTGCTCGGCCACGCGCGGCTCGCCTTCGGGCCGAAGGCGGTCGCCGTCGCTGCGCTCCTGTTCGGTGTCGCGACGGTGCTGCACCGCGGCCCGGTCGCGACCTTCGTCGCCGCGCCGCTCGCGGTCGTGAGCCTGCTCGTCCTGCCCGTCGTCGCGGCCGACAACCTCCGATTCGCGGAGCTCCCCACGCTGCCCATGCGCCTGCTCTGGGTCGCCGTCGGCACGCCCGAAGCGGTGGGGAAGACCTTGACCCTGCCGCGCGACGCGGTGGCCGGCCTCGGCGAGACCGGGCGCTCGGCGGCGCGGCGCACCGCCCTCGGCGTGGTGCTCGGGCTCCCGATCACCTTCGTGTTCACCCTGCTGCTGTGCGCGGACAGCGGGTTCGCCAGCGTGGTCGGGCGCGTCGAGGGGCGGACCACCACCGCGATCACCTTCGGCATCGAGGCCCTCGTCAGCGCGGTCGTCTTCGCGTTCGGGTACGCGCTCGTGCGCCCTCTGCCGAAGGAGCCGACGGCGATCGCGGCCCCCGACGCGCCCTACCGCACCCACCCGGTCGTCAGCCGACCCGTGCTCTCGCCGCTCACCTGGGGAATCGTGGTGGCGCAGGTCGCGTTGGTGTTCCTCGTGTTCGTGGCGGTGCGGCGGGACACCGAGTTCGGCGGCCACGCGGTGGTGCAGGGGCGCGCCGATCTCACGTATGCGAGCCACCTCCACGCCGGCTTCTACCAGCTGATCTTCGCCACGGTGCTCGCCGTGGGGCTGGTCGTGGTCGGCCACCGGCTGCTGGGCCACGAGCGAGGTCGGGTGCCGGGGGGACGCCTGCTCTCGGCGCTCGAGGTCACGCTCCTCGTGCTCACCGGAGTCGCCCTCACCTCGTGCGTCCACCGGCTGCGGCTCTACGAGCAGGCGTACGGCGCGACGCACCTGCGGGTGGGGGTCGCGTTCGTCTGCCTCGTCGCAGCGGTGGTGCTGGCGTGCGCGCTCGTGAAGGCCGTGTTCCGCGGCTTCCCGTGGTTCGAGGGCACGACGATGGTCGCGGTCACCGCGTGCGCCCTCGCCTTCGCGTCGTTCGACGCCGACGCCTACGTCGCGCGCACGAACCTCGACCGCGCGCTCGCGGGCAAGGCGCTCGACGAGGCGCACCTCGCGTCGCTGTCGGCCGACGCCTGCGCCGCGGCCGACCACCCCTATCTGCGGGGGCGCCCCGAGCTGCGCGCCCGCCTGATCGAGGCGTGGACCCCGCCGCCGGCCAAGGATCCCCGCAGCTTCCGCGGCCTCGCGCGCTGCCCGGCTATGCTGCCCTGACCGATGTCCGAGGAGGCCGCGCTCATCCGACCGACCCTGCGCGCGTTGCTCGCGCCGCGGCGGTCGGTGCCGGTCGCCCTGCTGTCGATCACCCTGATCTTCGCCCAGCGCGCGTACTCGCGCGAGCCCCGCGCCGCGTTCGTCGGCGTCGCGCTGTGCCTGGCCTTCGTGCTGGTCGCGCCGCTCGCGTTCCGGGTGCTGTTCCCCGAGGGCCTCGAGCTGCGCCACGGCGCCGTGCGCCTGCTGATCTACGGCGGCCTCTCGGTGTTCGTCGTCCACGTCGTCGGCATCGACCTGCCCACGCTGTTCGGGGTCGGACCCACGTTCCTCACCGCGCGGACGAGCGTGCCGATCGACGTCGCGCTGTTCATGGTCGGTGGCTGGGGCCTCGGGCGGGACATCGGTCTCGAGGCGAGCCTCGCCCTCGAGCGGAGCCGCGCCGCCGCCCTCCGCCGCGAGGCCGAGCACGCGCAGCTCCTCGCCCTCCGCGCCCAGCTCGACCCGCACTTCTTGTTCAACACCCTGAACGCCATCGCCGAGTGGTGCCGGACCGACGGCGTGACGGCGGAGCGCGCGGTCCTCGAGCTCGCCGCCCTCCTGCGCGCGGTGCTCACCGGCGTGAAGCAGCCGGCGTGGCCGCTGCGGGAGGAGCTCGCGGTGGTGCGCACGGTGTTCGAGCTGCACCTGCGCCGGGATCCCGAGCTCTTCACCACGCGCTGGGCACTCGAGGGCGCGGCCGACGACGTGCTCGTGCCGCCGCTGCTCTTGCTGCCGCTCGCCGAGAACGCGGTGAAGCACGGCCCGGCGAGCGGGCACCGCGGCGAGCTCTCGGTGGCGACCACCCTGCTGGACGGCCGCGTGCGGATCACCCTCGGGAACCCGGGCGCGTACGGCGGTCCCCGCGCGGGCAGCCACGGACTGCCCACCCTCGAGCGACGCCTCCTGCTCGCGTACGACGGCGCCGCGAAGCTCGAGCTGCGCGCCGAAGGCCCCCGTACGCTCGCGACCGTGGAGCTCCCCACCAGAGGCCCCGTGGTGACCGCGTGAGGCCGCTGCGCGTGCTGATCGCCGACGACGAGCTGCTCGCGCGGCGGCGTCTCGCGCGCCTGCTCGCCGAGATCCCCGACGTGACGGTCGTGGCGGAGTGCGTGGACGCCGAGGAGGTGATCGCGCGGGTGCGCGAGGGAGAGATCGACCTCGCGTTGCTCGACATCCACATGCCCGGGCTGAGCGGGCTCGACGCGCTCGGCGTGCTCGGGGCGAACGGACCGCTGGTGGTGTTCTGCACGGCGCACCCCGACCACGCGCTCGCTGCGTTCGAGGGCGGCGCGATCGACTACCTGCTCAAGCCGATCGAGCTCGAGCGCCTGCGCAAGGCGGTGGAGCGCGCGAGGGCGCGGAGCGGGCCGCGCGTCGAGACGGTCGGCCGGCTCCCTGTCGAGACGCGCCAGGGGATCGTGCTGGTCGACCCCGCGCGCATCACCCACGCCGAGCTCGACGGCGAGCTGGTCACCCTCGTGACGCTCGACGGCGCGCTGGTCACGGATTTCACGCTGCAGGAGCTCGAGCGCCGGCTGCCCGAGCCGCGGTTCGTGCGGGTGCACCGGCGGGCCTTGCTGGCGCTCGAGCACGTGGCGCGGCTCGAGCCGCTGCCGACCGGAGGGTACGCGGCGCGCACGGTGCGTGGACACGTGGTGGAGGTGTCCCGACAGGCCGCGCGCGCGCTGCGGCGACGGCTCGGGATCGGCAAGGACGACTGAGGGCCGGCTCGTGGGCGGCCGACCCAGCCGCACACGTGTGTGGCTCCAGGTACAGGCGTGTGTGGCCCGTCGGCGAGGTCGGTCACTCGTCGTCGTCGTCCTCGTCCTCGTCGAAGTCGATGTGGGCGGGCCAGAGCCCGAGCTTCTTCGCGTCGCGCGCCCACGCGGCGGCCAGATCACGGACGACCGCGTCGGAGACCTCGTCGGCCTCGAACCCGTGCTGACAGACGCCGGCGACGACCTTGGTCGTCCCGTGGGCGAACATGTTGCCGTCGCCGTAGCCGAAGAGATGCAGCTGGTAGCGGGCGGTGTCGGTCGCCGCGTCGACCACGTCGACGATCCACGCCTCGAGGAAGTCCTCCTCGATGTCGCCGCCGAACATGGCGTCGAACGAGCTGCCCGCTTCGTGGCTCGCCACGTACTCGAGCTGCGCGCGCTCCCAGGTGGAGAGGGCGGTCGGCTTGCCCTTGAACGGCTGGAAGGCCCGGGCGAGGCGCAGGTTGCCCTTCGACGCCTTGCCGCCCTTCTTCTTCTTGGCACCGACGACGTCGTCGACCGCCGCGCGGTAGGCCGCGCTCGCGGTGACCTTCTCGCCGCCGCTGCGGCTCCCCGCGAGCCCCCGGAGCAGCGCAACGTCGGCGGGCGCCAGCACGCGCGGGGTCTGGAGCGACATGCCGAGCGCGCCCTTCTTGGCGTGGAGGCCCGCGCCCGACTCGAAGACGAGCTGGCCGACGGCCGCGGTCAGGTCGCTGATCGGGGTGGCGTTGGACGCGGAGATCCAGTCGTCCCCCGTGCGCTTCGGGCCCTCGAGGATCCCGACGAGCCAGAGCGCTTCGTCCGGCGGACGGACGGTGACCAGGAAGACGGCGTCCCCCGCGCCGAGCCCGGCAAAGGCCTTGTTCGCCGACTTGTAGCGATCGATGTCCACCACCACCCCTGGCTTCACGCCCTTCGGCACCATCTTCTCGAACAACGCCTTGCTCACGATCGCCATCACGCTCGCCATCGGTGCCCCCTCGTGCTCGTGCGTCGCCCGTCCCGGCGCAGCGCTTCCGCCCGCCGCCGCCGTCGCACATCCTATCCGTCTCCCTGTGAGATTTCGACGGGTCCCTGGACTACCCGTCTCATGGAGGAGTCCCGTCGGTTGGCGCCGCCGACGAGCTGCTCGCCCGGCGGCGCCTCACGCGTGCGCGAGGGAGAGATCGATCTCGCAGTGCGCGACATCCACTCGCCCTGGGTGAGCGGGCTCGACGCGCGACAGTTCGGGCCCGTCGTCACGAGTGGGCCGTGATGGCACGCGAGCGCCGCGCCGGTGACGAGCACGGAGAGGACTCGACGCACTCCAGGGAATCCTCGCTGGCGCCGTCGTCGACCTCTTCGACGCCACGAACAGCGGTCTGATTCTCGGCGGCCGGCGGTCAGGGGCGGTACGGGCGGTAGCCTTCGGAGAGCAGCCACGTGCGCGGGGGTGCGTCGGCGCGCTCCCTCGGGCGACCCGCGTGCGGTGGCGGGTGGAGGTCGAGCGACGCCCAGTCGTCGAAGAAGGGCGCCGTCGAGAACAGGTCGACCGCCACGTCGGCCGGGACGTGGTGCGTGCGGTTGCGCAGCACGTAGCGGAGCACGTTGCGAACCGCGGACGGCGTGCGAAGGGCGCGTGCGTGGGTGCGCGAGGCGAGCACGCGGCCGCCGCGGCCCATGACGCGGTGGAGCGCGTGGGTCACGTGGGCGGCGAGCGCGCGCAGGCCTGTGGTGAACGCGCGGTGGCCCTCGACCTCGACGACGAGGTGCACGTGGTTGCCCTGGATCGAGTAGTGGACGACACGGAAGCCACGCTCCGTGAGCGCGCCGAACGCGCGCCGGAGTGGCCGGAAACACCGCTCGGCGCGCAGGCTCCAGACCCCCTTCGTCACGCGCAGGGTGACGTGCTGCGGGTGGTCGGGCGACGCGGCGGGGCGACGGCGGTGCGACTCGCTGCCCTGCTTGCGCGGGCGGCCTGCGCCT
>CAZUZY010000011.1:0-57433 GCA_964624885.1 uncultured Polyangiales bacterium
GACGAGTTCCTCACCGCCAAGATGGGCGGCGAGGCCATCCTCGAGATGCTCAAGTCCACCGACGTGCACAAGCTGTCGGAGGAGCTCCGCAAGGAGATGAAGAGCGCCACGAGCGAGGCGAAGAAGAAGAAGTACGCCAAGCGCCTCAAGGTGGTCGAGGCGTTCCGCGAGAGCGGCAACCGCCCCGAGTGGATGATGCTCACGGTCATCCCGGTGCTGCCGCCCGATCTGCGCCCGCTCGTCCCCCTCGACGGCGGCCGCTTCGCGACCAGCGACCTCAACGACCTCTACCGCCGCGTCATCAACCGCAACAACCGCCTGCAGCGCCTGCTGGAGCTCAACGCCCCGGAGATCATCATCCGGAACGAGCGCCGCATGCTGCAGGAGGCGGTCGACGCCCTCTTCGACAACGGCCGTCGCGGCAAGACCATCACCGGCCCCAACAAGCGCCCCCTCAAGTCGCTCAGCGACATGCTCAAGGGCAAGCAGGGCCGGTTCCGCCAGAACCTCCTCGGCAAGCGCGTCGACTACTCGGGCCGCTCGGTCATCGTCGTCGGTCCGGCGCTCAAGCTGCACCAGTGCGGCCTGCCGAAGAAGATGGCGCTCGAGCTGTTCAAGCCGTTCATCTACAACAAGCTCGAAGAGCGCGGCCACGTCAACACCATCAAGTCTGCGAAGAAGATGGTGGAGAAGGAGAAGCCCGAGGTCTGGGACATCCTCGAGGACGTGATCAAGGAGCACCCGGTGCTCCTGAACCGCGCCCCCACGCTGCACCGCCTCGGCATCCAGGCGTTCGAGCCGGTGCTCATCGAGGGCAAGGCGATCCAGCTGCACCCGCTCGTCTGCGCGGCGTTCAACGCCGACTTCGACGGCGACCAGATGGCCGTCCACGTGCCGCTCAGCGTCGAGGCCCAGATGGAGGCGCGCGTGCTCATGATGAGCACGAACAACATCCTCCTCCCCGCCTCGGGCAAGCCGATCATCAACCCGACGCAGGACATCGTCCTCGGCCTCTACTACGCGACCCGCGCCAAGAAGTGGGGCAAGGGCTGCTACCGCGGCGAGGACACCAGCAACGACGTCAAGCGCCCCGGCATCGACCGCGGCAAGGGCTTCGTCCGCGGCGTCTTCTCCTCCCCCGAGGAGGTCCGCATGGCGTACGACCACGGCGAGGTGGAGCTGCACAGCGACATCCGCCTGCGTCTCGCCGAGGTGGACGCCGAGGGCAACGAGAAGAAGCGCTACGTGTCCACCACCGTGGGCCGCGTGCTCGTCGCCGAGATCCTGCCCGAGAACCTCAAGTTCGACCTCGTCAACAAGACGCTCGACAAGAAGGCGCTCTCGCAGCTCATCGACGCCTGCTACCGCCAGTTCCAGAACAAGGCGACCGTCCTCCTGGCCGACCGCCTCCGCACCTTCGGCTTCGATCACGCGATGCGTGGTGGCGTCTCGATCGCCATGCGCCACATGATCATCCCCAAGGAGAAGAAGGTCTTCCTCGACGACGCGCAGGCGCAGGTCGAGAAGGTCCTGGAGCAGTACCAGGAAGGCCTCATCACCGACGGCGAGCGCTACAACAAGATCGTCGACATCTGGGCCGGCGTCGCCGACAAGGTGACCCACGCCATGATGAAGGAGATCGGCGTCGAGAAGGTCGTCGACGCGGAGACCGGCAAGGAGGACACCCAGCCGTCCTTCAACCCGATCTACATCATGGCCGACTCCGGCGCGCGCGGTAGCACCCAGCAGATCCGCCAGCTCGCCGCGATGCGAGGCCTCATGGCCAAGCCCTCCGGTGAGATCATCGAGACCCCGATCACCGCGAACTTCCGCGAGGGTCTCTCGGTGCTCCAGTACTTCATCTCGACCCACGGCGCCCGCAAGGGCCTCGCGGACACCGCGCTCAAGACGGCGAACTCCGGGTACCTCACCCGCCGCCTCGTCGACGTCGCGCACGACGCCGTGGTCACCGAGTACGACTGCGGCACCCTCGACGGGATCCGCGTCGCCAAGCTCGAGGACGCCGGCGAGACCATCCAGCCGCTGGCGGACCGCATCCTCGGTCGCGTGACCCTCGACGACATCGTCGACCCGGTCACCGACGACGTCATCGTGCCGGCCAACACCGAGCTCGACGAGGCCGAGGTCAAGAAGATCGAGGAGGCTGGCATCGAAGAGGTGGCCATCCGCTCGGTGCTCACCTGCCAGACCAAGCGCGGCATCTGCGCGATGTGCTACGGGCGCGACCTCGCCCGCGGCTACCGGGTCAACATCGGTGAGGCGGTCGGCGTCATCGCCGCCCAGTCCATCGGCGAGCCCGGCACGCAGCTCACCATGCGCACGTTCCACATCGGTGGCGCGGCGGCGCGCGGCAAGATCGAGCAGAGCTCGCTCGAGGCGCGCACCGAGGGCAAGATGGTCATCCGCAGCGCGAACCTCGCCGATCGCGGCAACGGTCGCAGCGTGGTCATGAACCGTCACGCCGAGCTCGTCGTCGTCGACGACACCGGCCGCGAGCGCGAGCACCACCGCCTGGTCTACGGCGCGGTGCTGTTCAAGCCCGATGGCTCGCACGTCAAGGCTGGCGAGCAGCTGGCCGAGTGGGACCCGCACGCCCTGCCGACCCTCACCGAGGTCGGTGGACGCATCAAGTTCCAGGATCTCGTCGAGTCGGTCACCGTGCAGGAGAAGGTCGACGAAGTCACCGGCCTCTCGCGCAAGGTCATCATCGAGTCGCGCGCCGCCGACCTCAAGCCGGCCATCGTGATCCTCGACCCGAACACCAACGCCGTGAAGAAGCTGCACGCGGGCCGCGACGCGGTCTACCTGCTGCCCGTCGGCATCAACGTCCAGGTGCAGGAGGGCGACGTGGTCAACGCCGGTGACATCATCGGCAAGACCCCGCGCGTCGCCAGCAAGACCCAGGACATCACCGGCGGTCTCCCGCGCGTCGCCGAGCTCTTCGAGGCGCGCAAGCCCAAGGACCACGCGGTCATCACCGAGATCGACGGCGAGGTCTCCTTCGGCAAGGACACCAAGGGCAAGCGCAAGGTGCTGGTCACCCCGATCCACGAGGACGGCTCGCTCGATCAGGACGCCGCGCGCGAGTACCTGATCCCGAAGGGCAAGCACATCCAGGTGCAGAACGGTGACCACGTCCGCGCGGGCGAGGCACTGATGGACGGCGCGGCCAACCCGCACGACATCCTGCGCGTGAAGGGCGAGAAGGAGCTCGCGGCGTTCCTGGTGAACGAGATCCAGCAGGTCTACCGCCTGCAGGGCGTCACCATCAACGACAAGCACATCGAGGTCATCGTCCGCCAGATGCTCCGCCGCGTGCGGATCAAGGACCCGGGCGACACCACGTTCCTCGTCGACGAGCAGGTCGAGAAATACGTGTTCGAGCGCGAGAACGAGAAGGTCTTCGCCCGCGGCCAGGTGGCCGCCACCGGCGAGCCGCTCCTCCTCGGCATCACCAAGGCCTCGCTCTCCACCGAGTCCTTCATCAGCGCGTCGAGCTTCCAGGAGACCACCAAGGTGCTCACCGAGGCGGCCATCCAGGGCAAGACCGACGACCTGCGCGGCCTCAAGGAGAACGTCATCATGGGCCGGCTCATCCCGGCGGGCACCGGCCTGCCGGCGTACAAGCGCCTGCGCATGATGGTCGAGGGCGAGGGCGATGCGCCGGCCGAGGTGCCGCAGGATCGCCTCGAGTACCAGGTCGCGAACGAAGAGTGACCCCGTCGCCGCAGGGATCCCTGCGGCGGCTCCGGGAAACACAGCGCGAGCGGCGGCCGGCGACGGACCGCCGCTCCGCCTTTTTTGTGCGGATCGCGGGGTGCTCCCCAGCGAGGCGCTCCTTTGCTATCAGGAGACATGCGCGCGGCCGCCCTGCTCGTTGCTCTCCTCGGATCGGCGTGCGCGCCGAACCTGCTGTCGGTGAACTCGCTGGAGAAGCCCGACAAGGCCGCCAACGACGTCGCGGCGCTGATGCGCACCGAGGGCTTCGAGTGCAAGATCGACAACACCGACGGTGGCATGGTCGGCTGCACCAAGAAGGGCTCGTTCGTCGGCGTGATCGTGAACGGCAAGGGCGAGGCCGCGGTGGTGATGTTCTTCACCATCATCAAGCAGCCGCTGTGCGGCGAGGCCGCCTACGAGGACCGCGTCGACGGCTTCAACGCCATGGCCACCATCGGCAAGGCCAAGTGCACCAAGGACGTCTTGATGCTCTACAAGGTCGGGCTCGCCACCAGCGTCGGCTACTCGCGCAAGGAGCTGCCGCAGGTGCTCACGGTGTGGCACGACAGCATCCTGCAGAACGCCACGCGGCGTGGGCTCCTCGACGACAAGCTCCCGGCCGAGCCGCCGCCGGGCACCCCGAAGGGCCCCAAGCCGCCGGGCGGCCCCGGCAAGCCGGGCGAAGGGAACACGATCTGATGGCCCGCTCTCCTTGGATCGCCGCGGCCCTCGGCCTGTCGTTGCTGGCTCTCCCGCTGGTCAGTGGGTGCGGCAAGTCCGCGCTCGTGAAGCTCAACGAGCCCAAGCTCAAGGCCGCCTACCAGGAGACCAGCGACATCTTCGGCGAGGCCGGCTGGGCCTGCGAGGACGAGAAGTGGAACGACGGCACCAAGTGGCTCCGCTGCAAGATGGGCAAGGAGATCCTCCTGCTCAACTTCGAGATGATCGACGGGCGCGCGAGCGTCACCTTCGTGTCGCCGTGGGAGCAGCCCAACTGCAAGATCGTCGACTTCCGCGCGGTGGTCGACAAGTTCAACCGCACCATGCCGCTCGCCTCGGCCGAGTGCATCAACGACCACGTGCTGTTCATCTGGACCGCGATGTTCCTGCCCGACGAGGGCCTGCCCCGCGCGGAGCTCCCCACCCTCGCCCACCGCTGGCACGCGGTCACGCTCGCGGAGGCCGTGAAGGGCCACTTGATCGACTGAGGCCTACGGCCGCAGCAGCACGTAGAGCGCGCCGTCTCCGCCGTCGTCGCCGACCGCCGTCGCGAACGCGGCCACGTGCTGCGACGCGCGCCCCTGGGAGAGCCACGCGGCGATCTCCCCGCGCAGCACTCCCACCCCGGCCGGGCTGTGGTCGCCGCGGCCGTGGATGACGAGCACCGTGCGCGCGCGGCGCTGCCGCCGGTCGCGCAGGAATACCTCGAGCGCCTCCTTGGCCTCCTCGGCGCGCTTGCCGTGCAGATCGATGCGGGCGTCGACCGGCAGCTCACCGCGGCGCAGGCGGCGCATGGCGGCCTCGCCGAGGTCGAGCCGGTGGCCCTCGAGCCGCCGGCCGTCGTCGGTCACCTCGAACCGCGCGGCGCCCTCGACCAGGTTCAGGAGCTGGTCGCGCACGTCCTCGTCCGGGTCGCGCGCGGGGGTGGCGGGCTTGTTCGCCACGGACTTGGGCACCGCGGTCGAGAGCCGCCCGTGCCCGTCGCTGCCGAGCGGCACCACGCCCGCCATCATGCGGCGGTAGAAGAACTCGTCCTCGATCGGCGCCGGCGCGTCCTCGCTCCCGCTCTTGGCCTTCGGTCCCGTGACTGGCTTCTGCACGGGCTTGGGGGCCGTCGTCTGGGCCTTGCCGGTGGGCGCCTGCGCCTTGGCACCGGGCTTCCCCGGCGCCTGCTTCGCGGCGGCCTTGCGGGCCTCCTCCTTCGCCTTCTCCTCGGCCTTGGCCTTGGCAGCAATGGCAGCAAGAGGCCCGGCCAGCGTGCGGAAGCCGTCGCTCGCCGGCTCCGGCTTCTTCTCCTTCTGCGGCGGCACGCGGTGCTTGGCCATCACTTCGCTCCGTCTTCGATGCGGTTCCTGAGCGCCTTGAGCGCGATGCGCACGTGCTGGACCCCGGAGAGGATGCCGTCCTCGAAGTGCCAGTCCGGATCGGCGAGCTCGGGGAAGTCGTGCGGGTTGCGGATGTCCTCGTCCGTCAGGTGCGGCAGGATCCGCCGCGCCAGCGTGATGACCTTCTTCGCCTGCACCTTCTCGATCGCCTCGATCTCCGCCTCGATCGCCGCCCAGGTGTCCATGCCCCCCTCATAGAGCGTTCCGGAGGCGGGTGCAGCCTGTCGACGACGCGGCCAAGCAGCCCATCCCGCCGCGAAGCGGCGCAGGGGGGCGTGGCGGCTGGTCTGCGACCTCGAGGCCGAAGGCCGAAGAGGGCGCGGCCACCGACACACCGGGGGGGCGTGAGCCCCCCGCAGCAAATCAGGGCAGGGGGAGGACGCGGACGTTGCCGAGGATGACAGCGTCCGAGCTCGGCGTGCCGTCGTCGTTCAGGGTCGTGCCCTTCATGCGGAAGAAGTTCACCACCTGGTTGCCGACGATGCGCGGGAAGAAGCCCGCGGTGCCGTCCTGCTTGACGATGCCGCGCGTGAACTTCGCCGTGGCGCCGCCCGCGCCCTTGGCCCAGTGCAGGGTGCCCGCGGTCGAGTCCTGGTAGACGAGCTTCACGTCGGCGCCGGCCACCACGAGGTGGGCGTTCTCGCCCACGAGATGCTGACCGTCGGTGAACTTGGTGCCCACCGAGCCGTCCGCCGTCGTGCCGTCGTCGACGCTGACGGCGGGCGCCGCCTTCGACAGGTCGCCCCCCGGCACGAACTTGTACATGAGGCCCTCCTTGAGGCCATCCACGTACGCCACGTGCCAGTTGCCGCTGGCGTCGATCGCGAGCGTCGCGCCGATGCCGCGATCACCCTTGCCCGCGTCGCTCTTGGCGTCGCCCGTCCAGCCGTCGAGCGGGGCGTTGGCCGGCGTGACCGTCCACTTGCCGCCCTTGTTGGAGGCCGCGCGGATGTTTCCCTTGAAGCGGTCGTAGAACACGATCGCGACGTCGGAGCCGGCCGCCGCCATCGACACGAAGAGACCGGTGCCGTTGTGGTACTGGGCGAGCTTGGGCTTGAGCTTGAGGCACGAGGTGGTGCCGCTCGCCGCCTTCACGCAGCCCTCGCCGTCACCGCACGCCGGGGCGCAGCCGCTGGTCGTCGCCTGGCAGGTCGCGCCGACGCCGGTCTTGTCCCCGAGGAAGCACTTGCTGCCACCGGTGCAGACCTCGTCGACGCAGGGGTACTTGTCCTCGACCGCCACGTCCTCGATGGCCCAGTCGGTCGTCGACGAGGGCGCGTCGCTGCTCGCCTTGGCGAGGCGCACCTTGTTCTTGCCTGCGCCGCCGGTGCCGGGCTCGATCGTCTGGTAGGCGATCGCCACCTTGCCACCGATCAGCGCCATCGAGGTGTAGCGACCGGCCCAGCCGTTGGTGACCTTGTCCACCTCGTGGGTCGACCACTTGTTGCCGTCGTAGTGGGCGACGCGGAGGGCGTTGTTGGTGCGGTCGTGGTAGGCGACCCAGGGGTTCTGCCCCGCGTCCAGCACCATCGAGGTGTAGAGGCCCACGTCGTCGCCCTGGTCGGTGATGCCGTCGCGGAAGCCGGTCGACTTCTTCTTGCGGTTGGCGAGCGGCACGTCGGGGACGCCGTCGACGACCTTCCAGTCGACGGCCTGCTTGGCGGTGTCGTACTTGCCGACCGCCAGGTCGCCGTAGAAGTCGTCGGTGGAGCCCGTCGAGGGATCGCCCTCGTGGTAGCCGGCCACCCAGATCGTGCCGTCGGTGGCCACGGCCGCGCTCGTGTACGAGCCGATCACGTAGGTGCGGAGCTCGGGGTTGTTGTCCGGCGGGAGCGGGTTGTCGCCGGTGTTCTCGCCCCCGGCGCAGCTGCACCCGGAGGCGCCGCCGGCGAGGACCATCAGCGAGGCCGCCGCGAGCTCCTTGGCGCGCGTGCGGCGACGACGACGCTCGAGGACGGCGCCCACGAGGCCGAGCGCGGCGAGCAGGCCGCCGCTCTTGCCGAGATCCGAGCCCTCCTTGCCGGGGACGCTGCAGCCGCAGCCCGAGCTCGCGCCCGCAGCCGCGTCGGCGCGACCGCGGATGAGCGGAGCGCTCGTGCTCGCGACGTTGCCGGCCTCGTCGGTGGCGCGGATGTCGATCTGGGCCATCTCGGGCTTCACCGAGACGAACCGCGCGAGCTTGCCGGCGCCGTTGTCGACGAGCGGCACGGGGACCCAGGCGCCACCGTCGATGCGGGCCTCGACCTTGAGGTCGGTCGGCTTGGACACGAGGTCGGCCGCGACGACGCGGACCAGGCCCGGCTGGTCGTTCTCGACCTTCACCACCGGCGCCCGCACGTCGACGATGACGGGGAGCTCGAAGGCCTCGCCCTCGGTGTGGACGTTGCCGACCACGCGCGAGGTGACGCGGATGACGTGCTTGCCCTGCAGGATGAAGAAGGGCGAGGTGACCGCGAAATCGCGACCGGGAGCGAACATCGAGTAGGGGCCGTTGTCGACCTGGTACGCGTACTCGACGGCGCGGGTGCCGTCGTCCTCGACGGCCTCGGCGTGCACCTGGAACACCGGCGGGGCGCTGCCCACGGTGTCGAGGTCGAAGTTCGAGGGAACGATCTTGGACGAGACGACGCGCGCGCTCGTGGTGTTCTGCGGCACGCCCGCGGCCGCGACGCCGAGGGTGGCGAAGATGCCGATGAAGCGGTCCTCGCCCTTCTGCAGCTTGCGGATGCCGCCCGCCGGGATGTCGAGGGTGAGGCCCACGCTGGAGAGCGCCGAGTCGAGCTTGAACGGCTTGATGCTGCTGAAGGTGCTCGCGGGGATGAGCCCGCCGATGCTCTCGACCAGCTTGCCGACCTGCGCGTCCTTCTCGAGGAGCAGGTTGTTGTTGCTGATGCGCGGGTTGGTGAACGAGAGCGGGTTCTTGGGCGGGAACTTGAGGCCGATGCCCTCCTTGCCCGCCTCCATGTTGATCGGCACCCCGATGTCGATCCGGCCCGTGAACAGCCGGATGAACCGGTCGTGCGACCACATGTAGAAGTCGAGGTCGGTGTCCTTCAGCTTCAGGTCGATCAGCGGGCTCGAGAAGTCCGCGACGTTGTCGCCGATGGTGATGACCGGAGCCTTCTGGGGGCGGATGGCGAGGCCCATGGCCGGCGCCGAGTCGCCCGCCTTGAACTTGTCGGAGAGGCCGTTGATCGAGCTCAGGAGCAGCGAGAACAGGCCGGCGTTGAGCTGCGAGATCTGCTCCGACGAGACGCCGATGCAGAAGAGGCCGCTGTTGTACGCCGCGCCGGCGGCGTGGTTGAGGAAGCGCTCGGCGAGGCCGATGCCGAGGTGCGGCGGCGTGGCGCCGGTCCAGCCGGTCACCGTGTTGGCAGAGAGCTCGTCGGGGAGCTGGATCCCGACCGGCGGCGTGAGGACCGCCTGCGGCACGCAGTTGCTGATCGGCTGGGGGACGCCACCGCCGAACATCGACAAGGTGACGCCGTTCTCCGCCGCGCCCGTGCCGGGGGCGGGCTTCATGTCGCCGGCGCTCGCCAGCATGAAGTCGAGACCGCCGCTCGTCCCGGGCGAGAGCGACGCGAGCAGGCCCGAGAGATCGAACCGCGACTCGAGGCCGAGCAGCATCGGCACGCACTCGGCGTCGGCCTTGTTGGCGTAGCGACAGGTGCCCGACACGTTGAACGTGTCCTTCGGGCACTGCTCGGTGCCGTCGGGGAGCTTCTGCGACTTCATGCAGGTCGCGTCGGCCAGCGGCTTGGTGAGGTTGCCGGTGAGGCCACCGATGACCGAGCCGATGATCAGGCCCTTGATCGCGTTCAGGATCGAGGTGCCGATGCCGCTGCCGCAGAACTTGAAGTTGTCCTCGAGGACGCTCTGGGTGAAGTCGAGCTTCTTGATGTTGATGCGCGTGTAGCCGGCGCGCGCCGCGTGGGTCGCGTCGTCGGGCACGGCCTCCAGCGCGATCTCGGCGGTGGCGGGCAGATCGACGTACTCACCGGTGTCGCAGGTCGACGCCGAACCCTTGGTGAGACCGGCCGTGGTGTTGATGCCGATCGCCTTCACCGGGAGGTTGCGGAGGCGAATCGGGATCGTGGCCTTGATGTTCAGCTGGTTCGGGTTGACCGAGTCGATCGTGACGTTCTTGATGTCCTTGAGGTTGATCTCGACGATGCACTTGGGGGGCGTCTCACCGGGCTTGGGGCCGCCGGGACACACCGTGTAGTCGAAGATCGAGAGCACCTTGCCGCTCGACTCGTTCACCGGGAAGGTCATCACGCCGCCGCTCGCGCTCGACCCGATGACCTTGTTGACGATGGCGCCGAGGTTCTTGGAGAGGAACTCTAGGCCCGGTTTGGTGAGGCGGACGCCCGCGCCGTTGGTCACCCGCTCGGCCTTGGGGAAGCCGCCAGGGATCACGCTCGAGCCGGCGCAGCTGCTGCTGCAACCTCCGCCGCCGCACGCACTTGCCATGGCGAGCAGGCCGGTGGCAATGAACGCGTTCTTCACGCCATAGGCCCAGTCCGGACCGATCATCGAAGTAAGACGACGCATGAGGCCTCCCGAAGACACACGTCCGCGCAGAAAAGGACGCGTTGGACACCTTACGGTGCGGGGGTGGGGACGTTCAAGGAAGGTCTGTCGGTTTCGGCAGGCCTCTGATGTAGGTGACGCGCCGCGCAAAGCGTTGGCGCACCCCGAATGCGACGAGACCCGCCCTCGCGTGGAGGACGGGTCTCGACTTCGTCACGGAACCGTCGTGCCGAGGCTCAGCCGCCGGAGGCCGCGTCGCTCGCCGAGTCGGTGGCGGCGTCGCTCGCAGCGTCGCTGCTGCCCGTGTCGCTGCCCGTGTCGCTGCCCGTGTCGGTGCCGCCATCGGTCGGCGTCGTCGTGCCGGTGATGGTCACGCCGTAGGCCGCGAAGGTGGCCGACAGGGTGAAGGCGTTCTTGCAGCTCGCGCCGCCGACGCAGGTGTCGCCGATCTCGGGCACCTTGCCGTCCGCGCCCTTCTTGCAGTAGTTGCCGTCGCTCTTGGCCGGGTCGTTGACCAGGAGCTTGCAGAGGCTCTGGCAGCCGGCGGACTTCACGGGGACGTGATCGGCGTCCTCGGCGGTCATCTTGCCGACCAGCTGCGCGCCGGTGGTCCAGCCGAGCGAGTCGCGGTCGCACCAGTAGTTCTTGTTCCAGCTGCCGATGCAGGAGCCGCCGACCGACAGCGTGGCGTTCTTGAGCACGCCCTCGCGGATCGGGAGGATGACGGGCACCGCGTCGCTGAAGATCGGGATGTTCAGGAGCGACATCGTCTCGGTCGTGAACGTGTCGCCGCTGAAGGTGAGCTTCACGTTGATCGGCGCGAGATCGATCGGCTCCTTGGGGCCGACGAAGCCGGGGCAGATGCTGTCGAGCTTGGACGCGTCGACCTTCTCGTTGACGAAGGCGAAGGTCTTGCCGGAGGCGCCCGCGGGCAGGCCGACGTCGGTCGAGCCGCGCGAGCCGCCCGTCTTCATCATGCCGGCCTTCTTGTCGATCTGCATGAGCCAGGTGAACGACTCGGCGCCGCTCGACGCGCACTTCTGGTTCACGTTCGGGTCGACGGCGATGGGGGCGAGCGAGAGCAGCGCGTCGGGCGACCAGAGGCGGATGCGGCCCATGCGGAGGTTGACGACGTCGCCCTCCTGCTTGACCTGGTAGCCGCACTCGTTGTTCGGGCAGGTGTCCACCTTGGTCGTGCTGCTGCACTTGGTCGCGCCGGCCGCCTCGGGGCCACACGCGACGGGCGGGTTCTGCGGATCCTTGAAGTCACACACGCCGCCGCCCGTGCCGGTGTCGGTCGTCGGGTTGACAGGGGCCGGATCCTCGCTGCATCCCGCGGACGAGATCACGACC
Source organism: uncultured Polyangiales bacterium (assembly GCA_964624885.1). Taxonomy (GTDB): domain Bacteria; phylum Myxococcota_A; class Polyangia; order Polyangiales; family JADJMO01; genus JADJMO01. The sequence continues at coordinate 11,733 of CAZUZY010000011.1, forward strand.
GCCCCCGAACACAGGAGCCCGAGCACGAACACGTACGACAATCCGCTCTTCATCGATTCCTCCACCCGACAAGAAAACAAGCCGCGCTGAACGAAGCGCTCACCTTAGCAGAGTCAGCGCGTCCAGCTCGTGCTCGACGTGGACGAGTTGCTTGAACGCAAGGAGCCGCTCGCGGACGTGGTCGCCGCGCAGCGTCACGAGGCGCTGCGGCCCGACGTCCTCCACGCAGAACGAGCCCAGCACCGAGCCGGCGACGATGGCGCGACGCAGCGCGGCGCGATCGATCTGACCGCCCTGTCCGTCGACGCGGGTGAGGTAGCCGACGAAGCCGCCCGCGAAGCTGTCGCCAGCGCCGGTCGGGTCGACCACGTCCTCGAGCGGGTACGCCGGCGCGAAGAAGGGCGCGCCGTCGTCGTAGAGCAGCGCGCCGTACTCGCCGCGCTTGACCACGAGGTACTTGGGGCCCATCGCGCGAATCGCCGCGGCGGCGCGCGAGACGTTGTGGTGCTGACCGAGCTGGCGCGCCTCTTCCTCGTTGATCACGAGGACGTCGACGCGCGGGAGGAGCTTCATGAGCGCGGCGCGCTCGCCCTCGATCCAGAAGTTCATCGTGTCGGCGATGACGAGCTTGGGCTTCGTCGTCTGCTCGAGCACCTCGTACTGGAGCGCCGGGTGGATGTTGCCGAGCAGCACGAACGGCGCGCTGCGGCTGGCCGCCGGGATCTTGGGGCGGAAGTCGGCGAACACGTTGAGCTGGGTGTCGAGCGTGACGCGGCTCGCGAGGGTCGCGTCGTACCGCCCGGCCCAGCGGAACGAGCGGCCCTTGGCGCGCTCGACGCCCGCGACGTCGACGCCGTGGGCCTTCATCGTCGCGAGGTGCTCGTCGGGGAAGTCCTCGCCGATCACCGCGCAGAGGTCGATCGGCGCGAAGAGGGAGGCCGCGAGGGCCGCGTACGAGGCGGAGCCGCCCCACACGTTCTTGAAATCGCCCGAAGGCAGCTCGAGGTCGTCGAAGGCGACCGAACCCACGATGAGGAGGCGCGACATGGCGGGCGGCGTATCGGGGGAAGGCGCCGGGGTGTCAATCCAGGGGCCCTGTCGGTGGCCGTCGGCGCGGCTCGGAGGGGCGGACGAAGCCGCGTAGCCGGGTACGCACCCCTGCGTAAAAGGCAACTCGCGCGTCGGAGCCCCAGCCATGATAGGCCGCCCGCCGCGCTGTGCGGGGGTACTCCTCGTCCGCGTTGCAAGGAGTCCCCGATGGGCAAGCTGACCGATTACGTCGTCTTCCACGATCCCAAGCTCGCGAAGCGCTTCGCGAACGACCGCATCCCGATCGACACGCTCTGGGAGGCGTACTTCGACGGCGCCCTCGACATCCCCGGCGACATCTACGCGCTCCTCGAGGACCGCCACGCGGTCGCCAAGCACCCGTTCACCCAGGAGCACGTGAAGTACTTCTTCACGAAGTTCGTCCCGGAGTTCGCGGTGCACAGCAAGGCCTACGACGAGAAGCTCGTCCGCTGGCACTACGATCGCGGCGACGACTTCTTCGCGGCCTTCCTCGGCCCGCGCATGGTCTACACGTCCGGCTTCTTCACCAACCAGAACCAGACGGTGGAGCAGGCCCAGGACCAGAAGCTCGACCTCGTCTGCCAGAAGCTGATGCTCGAGCCCGGGCAGCGCTTCCTCGACATCGGCTGCGGCTGGGGCACGCTCACGATGCACGCCGCCAAGCACTACGGCGTCGACGCGACCGGCGTCACCATCAGCCAGAACCAGACCGCGTTCGCGATGGAGCGCGTGAAGGCCAACGGCCTCGACGGCAAGGCCCGCATCCTCTGCAAGGACTACCGCGACATCGGCTCGAGCCGCTTCGACCGCATCTCGAACCTCGAGATGGTCGAGCACGTGGGCGTGAAGAACCTCAAGCCGTTCTACGAGCAGGTGTACGACCTCCTCGACGACCAGGGCCTGTTCCTCATGCAGTGGACCGGCCTGCGCCGTCAGAGCAAGATGGAAGACCTCGTCTGGGGCCTCTTCATGGCGAAGTACGTGTTCGCCGGCGCCGACGCCTCCCTGCCGCTCGCCCCCATGATGAACGTCATGGAGAAGGCCAACTGGGAGATCCACTCGGTCGAGAACATCTCGTACCACTACCGGATCACCATCAAGAAGTGGCACGACAACTGGCTCGCCAACAAGGCCCAGGTCCTCGCGGCCTACGGCGAGCGCTGGTTCCGCATCTGGCACGTGTTCCTCGCCTGGGCGACCACCATCGCCGCGCAGGGCACCGCCGCCTGCTTCCAGGTGATCGCGCACAAGAACCTCAACCACTTCGATCGCACCCGGTGGATCGGCAAGGCGAGCCTCGGCGAGCAGGGCCGCATCGCCCTCCCCGGCGCGCGCCCGGACTGGAAGAACACCGACGTGACCGCCCGCTTCTTCGGCGGCGCACCCGTCGTCGGCAACGCGGAGTAACCACGCGCTCTGCGCACGGAGGGCCGCCCCGCGCGGCCCTTCGGCTTTTTGTGGCGAGCGATCGACGCTTGACCGGCGAGTCGGCCCGTTGTCTGGACTCTGCCATGCGATCGCTGCCGCTCGTCGCTGCCCTCTCGTTCCTCCTCGCGGCCGGGTGCAGCAAGAAACCAGACTGCGGGGCCTACGGCTCGCGCTACGCCGACGCGATCGGCGCCGCGCCTGGGCGCGCGAACACGGTGGCTGCCGGGGCGACGCGGGATTGCGAGCGAGGTCGCGTCGACGCGAAGAAGTTCGAGTGCGTGATGAGCGCGAAGTCGGCGGATGACCTCCGCGCGTGCGAAGGTCTCTCGCCCGCGAAGTGATTCGCAGCCTCGGGCTCGGCGTCCGAGCGCGCCTAGCAGACCAGCGTCCCCACGCCCTTGTCGGTGAACAGCTCTGCCACGACCGCGTGCGGCACGCGCCCGTCCACGAGGTGCACCCGCGCCACCCCGCCCTCGCGCGCGACCAGCGCCGCCGCCGCCGCCGCGGCCACCGCGGGTGAGACCGTGCGACCGGCGAGCTCGGCGGCCGAGATCTCGGACACGAGCTCCCCCTCGGCCTCGATGCCCGGCGCGTCCACGAGCAGGATCAGCTTGTCGGCCCCGAGCGCCACGGCCACCGCCGCGGCGGCGTCCTCGACCCCGCGGACCACCGCTCGCCCGTCGTCGCCCGCCGCGATGGGCGCGATCACCGGGAGGTACTCCTTGGCGAGCAGCACCTCGACGAGCCCAGCGTCCACCTTCGCCGCGCGCAGGAGCCCGCCGTCCTTGCCGGAGAGCCCGACCGCGCGCGACTCGCTCTGGTTCAGCAGCGACACGAGGTCGGCGTTCGTCGCGCCGAGGGCCGCCTCGTCGCCGCCGCCACCGTGCACGAGGATCGGCAAGAGGCCCGCGGCGTCGAGCAGGTTCACGTCGCCCGCGAGGCTCGCGCGCAGCGAGGGCCGGTCGAGCACCGCGCCCGCCGCGGCGATCACCGCCCGCCGCCCCGCGAAGCCGCGGATGTAGGAGAGGGCCTCGACGAGCAGCGCGTGCTTGAGGTGGGGGCTGTAGTTGGTGAGGCGGTCGTCGCGCGTGACCGTGCCCTCGGGCGACGCCACGATCGTCGACGAGTAGTCCGCGTTGATCTTCACGTAGTCGTACGAGAGATCGCACCCGAGGGCCGTGGCCGCGCCCGGGCCGGCGCGCAGGTCGACCTCGACCGCGATCGAAGGCGCGCGCAGGCGCCGCCGCAGCGCTGGCGCGTCGAACGGCCGTGGGCCTCCCTCGTCGAAGACCACCGTCCCCTGGAGCGAGAGCCGGGCGCGGTGCGGATCGAGCGCGATCCCGCGGGCGCCGGCGCGCGAGCCGATGGTGGCGAGGATGCGGCCGAAGTTGGGGTCGGCGCCGAACATGGCCGCCTTCACGAGCGGTGAGCCGGCAATGGCGGTGGCGAAGTCACGCGCCGTCGCCTCGTCTGGCGCGCCGTTCACCACGATGTCGAGGGTCTTGGTCGCGCCCTCGCCGTCCTCGGCCACCGCGCGCGCGAGCTCCGCGAAGATCTCGCCGAGTGCCCCCTCGAGGGCCGCCGGCTCGACGGGACCGGCCTGCCCGTTCGCCAGCACCATGACGGCGTCGTTGGTGCTCGTGTCACCGTCGATCACCAGGGTCTCGAACACGCGGGCGGCCCGCGCCACCAGCGGCTGCAACGCGGTGGCAGCAATGTCAGCATCGGTCGTCACGACCGCGAGGAGCGTGGCGAGCTGGGGCGCGATCATGCCGCTCCCCTTGGCGCAGGCCGAGACGGTGACCGGCCCGCGCGCGCCGGGGATCGTGCGCGCAGCGAGCTTGATCTGGGTGTCCGTGGTCATCATGGCCTCGGCGGCCGACTCCATCGTGGCGCGGAGGGCGCCGGCCAGAGTGGGGGCGGCGGCGACGAGCTTGTCGACGGGCAGCGGGACGCCGATGACGCCGGTCGAGGCCGACAGCACCGCCGACGACGGCACCCCGAGCGCACGCGCCACGGCGCCGTGGACCGCGGCCACCGCCGCCACCCCCGCAGGTCCCGTGAGAGCGTTGGCGTTGCCGCTGTTGATGACGAGCGCGCGGAAGCCCTCGCCGGGCACGCGCGTGGCTGCGTCGACGACCGGAGCGGCCCGGGCGGTGTTCCGCGTGAACACGCCGGCCACCGCGCAAGGCACGTCGCTCGCGAACAGGGCGAAGTCCTTGCGGACGGCCTTGATGCCCGCGTGCACCCCGGCAGCGCGAAAGCCCAGCGGCAGCTTCACGGGGAGCTCCGCGGGAGGTCTCCGAGACCGCGGGACTCGGACAGGCCGAGGAGCAGGTTCATGTTCTGCACCGCCTGCCCGGCCGCGCCCTTGATCAGGTTGTCGATCGCCGAGACGACGACGGCCACGTCGCCGTCGGCGGCGACCCCGACGTGGCACTCGTTGGTCCCGACCACGCCAGCGAGGGTCACCGCCTCGGGCGCGACGACACGCACGAAGGGCGCCTTCTCGTAGGCGGCCTCGAGGCACGCGCGGAGGCTCTCGGCCGATCCGCGGGGGCGCGCGTAGCAGGTGGCGAGGATCCCGCGCCGCACCGGGAGCAAGTGCGCGGTGAAGGTGAGCGAAGGCACGGCGAGGGCCTGCGCGATCTCGGGGGTGTGCTGGTGCGAGAGGATCTTGTAGGCGCGAAAATCGTCCTCCACCTCGCAGAACGAATACGCCTCCTTGGCCTGCCGGCCGGCGCCGGTGACCCCCGACTTGGCGTCGACGACCAGGCCGGTCGGCTCGACCAGGCCTGCGCGCAGCAGCGGCGCGAGCGCCAGCAGGGTCGCGGTGGGATAGCACCCGGGGTTGGCCACGAGCGCAGACGTCGGCGCGCCGAAGAGCTCGGGGAGCCCGTAGGAGGCCCCGGCGAGGAGCGCAGGCGCCTCGTGCGTGAACCCGTACCAGCGAGGGTAGGCCGCGGCGTCGCGGAGGCGGAACGCCCCCGAGAGGTCGATCACCTTCTTGCCGCTCGCGTGGAGCGGCGGCGCGAGCCCGAGCGACACCTCGGCGGAGGTGGCGAGGAACACGAGCTCCACGTCGGCCGCCGCGGCGACGGCGCGCGCGTTGGGCTCGAAGGTCAGGGCGGTGCGGGCCCCGATCCGATCGGCCACGCGATCGCCCGACCACTTGTCGGACGTGCAGAAGGCGAGCTCCACGTCCCCGTGCGCGCAGAGGATGCGGGTCAGCACCATGCCCGAGTAGCCCGAGGCCCCCACGATCCCGACGCGCGTCTTCACGCGCCGCACATACTGCGCTCGCGCCTCGATGTCATCGGCGGACGGCAGGGCGATCCGAGCGTCACCGAAACGGCACGTCCTCTGCAGCTCGACAACCATGCGCCGATTCCTGCTCCTGTGCGCCGTCCTCGGCATGATCGCGCTCACAACTCGCCGAGTGCGGGCGCGGGACCCGGGCGAGGTGTCGGTCGGGGGCTCGTACGGCGAGCACGAGGCGCACGTCACGTGCGGGCCGGATGTCCGGGTACGCAACGTCGACGTGGGGGCTCGCTATCACCAGCACTTCCCGCTCGAGGGGGCCTCCCACGGCCCCTCCGTCGACCTCCGCGGCGGCGCCGGTCGCGTGAGCGTGGCGCGGATCTACGACTCGACCGGAGCGGCCGCCGACCCGCGCCTCGTCGGCGGGGGACAGCTGCTCCTCGGCTGGGACTGGTCCCGCTTCGGCTTCGGGCTCGGCGGCGGAGTGTTCTCGACGGCCGAGGGCGCGTTCGCCGGCGACGGCACGAAGGCGCTCCTGCTGCCTTCGCTCGATCTGCGCGTGACCACGTTCGACGGCTCGGTCGACGTCGCCCTCGGCATCGGCGCTCCGCGGGTGCCGGTGCTGGCGCGGACGTGGGGGCTCTACGGCGAGATCGCCGGTCGCCCGAGGCGCTGGGAGGTCGGCCTGGGTGGCTACGCGCCGCTGTGGGGCGACCTCGAGCACTCGGTCGGCACCTACCTGCGCGTCGGCGCCCCGGTGGGCCCCGTGCGCATCGACGTCCTGGACGCCGTCGAGGTCTTCGCGTGGGACCGACGCCTCGGCTACCGGTTCGGCGTGGGCTTCACGTTCCCCTTCCGGTGAGGCCCGCGTGGAGCATCGCCTCCGTCGCACGCCGCCGCGAACGCCGATGATTTCTGCCGCGATCCTCGGGGCGGCCGCGCCGTGCGCTCCCCCCTCGACCCTGCTAGACGGGCGTCGATGTCGCCGTCGAAGTCGTGGGTCGCGGGCGCGGTGGTGACCGCCGCCCTGGTCTCGGGGAGCTGGGCGTGGACCGGCGCAGGCGCGCCGCCTTCGCTCACGGTGACCAAGACGGTCGAGACGGGCTCGATGCCGAAGGCGGTCACGGTGAGCCCTGACGGCAAGAGCCTGGTCGTCACCAACTTCGGCTTCTGGAAGACCCGCAACCTCTACTGGTACGACCCGGTCACCCTCGCCAAGATCGGGCAGACCGACTTCGACGACAAGGACGGGAACGCCGTCGAGGCCGTGTTCTCGCCGGACAGCAAGACGCTGTACACGTCGAACTTCAACGGCAACAACGTGAAGGTCGTCGACGTCGCCACCAAGAAGGTGACCAAGACCGTCGACGTCGGGCTCCGTCCGAAGATCGTCGTGCTCTCGCCGGACGGCACCAAGCTGATGGTCGCCAACTGGGACAGCTACAGCTCCACCATCTACGACACCAAGGACTGGAAGCAGCTCTACAAGCTCAAGGCTGGCGAGCACCCCCGTGGCATCGCCATCACCGGCGGCCCGAACCCCAAGGCCTACATCGCGGGCTTCGAGGGCGACGAGCTCGACATCTACGAGGGCGCCGACTTCGGCACCCACAAGAAGATCAAAGCCTGCAAGCACATCCGGCACATGACGCTCTCGCCGGACTCGAAGATCCTCTATCTGTCCTGCTACTACCACGGGCAGCTGGGCGTCTGGGACATCGCCACCGACAAGATGACCAAGCTCGTCCAGATCGGTCAGGAGCCGAAATCGAGCGCGGTCTCGAGCGACGGTCGCTGGGTGTTCATCGCCAACTTCGGCAAGCCCGACCAGGACTCGATCAGCGTGGTCGACACCACCGACTGGAAGCAGCGCTACATCAAGGTCCCCAAGATGGATCAGGGCTGCGGCCTCGCGCTCTCGCCGGACCAGAAGACGGTGTGGGTCACCGGCTGGAACAGCCGCACGCTGCACTCGATCGACGTCGCGCCGCTCGGCATCAAGGCCGCGCCGGTGGCTTCGACGAGCGCGAGCGGGTCGGCGTCGGTGGTCGCGAGCGCGCCCAGCGCCTCGGCCAAGCCTTCGGCCAGCGCGGCGCCCAAGCTCGGGACCGCCCCCGGCAAGGGCCCCGTCAAGCTCGAGTGAGGGTCGCGAGTTCTGCGGCCGGTTCACTTCTTCTTGCAGCGGACGATCACGCGGCGGCCGTCTTCGCGCTCTTCGAACTCGAAGACGATGCGGTCGCCGGCCTTGAGGCCCTTGATCAAGTCCGCCGACGACGCCTCGAACGGCATGGTCATCGCGAGCATGTAGCCGGGGATGTCCTCGTGCGCGATGTGCAGCACGCGCCCGTTCGGCGAGATGGACTCGATGGTCCCCTCGGTGGCGTGGATCTGGACCGTGGTGCCGTCGGCCGCGGGCTTGGCCGAGGGGCCGCAAGCGCACACGGGGAGAGCGAGGGCGAGGAGGACGAGGAATCGCACGCACGCATCCTAGCGCCCCGCGACCGTTCGTCGCAGGGGTGAGCGCACCGCCACGTGCTATCTCCGCCGCGTGCGCGCGGCCCCCGTCACGCTCGCGATCGCGATCGCGCTCACCCCCACGTCGGCGCGGGCGGCCGCGTGCTGCGGCACCGGCTACGGCGTCGGGCAGCGGCTCGCGGTCGCCGAGGACGCCGCGTTCACGCTCACCTCGCGCCTCCAGGCCACGCGTGGCAGCTACGACGACGCGGGGCGGTGGGTGCGCGACCCGGCGACCGACATGGACCGCGAGCTCCGCACCGACCTCTCGGTCCACTTCAAGCCGATCCCCGCGCTGCAGCTCGGCGCGTCGGCCCCCTTCGTGGCCACCTGGCGTCGGACGGCCGACCTCGAGGGTCGCGGCGCGGGCGTCGGCGACGCCAACGTGTTCGGCCGCTGGGACTTCGTGCCCGTGGGTGGCCGTGGTGACTGGCCGGGGGTCGCGGCGACGCTGTCGGTCGGCCTGCCGACCGGCCGCTCGGCCGACAAGGCGACCGACGTCCTCGGTGCGGACGCGACCGGCCTCGGCGTGTTCGAGGTGCGCCCCGGCTTCGCGATCGAGAAGGCGTGGTGGCGAGGGTGGTTCGCCGTGTTCGCGAGCAGCATCGCCTTCCGCACGCCCCACGACAGCCGCGGCGGCACCGTGCAGCTCGGGCCTCGCTGGAGCACCGTGCTCGCCGGTGGTCCGAGCTTCCGATGGGGGCTCGGCGTGGCGCTCGGCGTACAGCACGACCGCGAAGCCGCGCCGACCACCGCCGGCGTCCGCGGCGTCGGACGCTCGCGCACGTCGCTCGTGCTGGTCGCCTCCTACGAGATCGATCTGCACTGGTCGATCGTGCTCGCAGCGCAGGCCGACCCGCCGATCGCAGGGCTCGGGCGGAACGAGCCCGGCGTCCTCTCCGGCACGCTCGGCCTCCGCTTCGCGCGCTCGGTCTACGACTGAGCTATCGAGCTACACGCGTACATCGTCGACCTCTGACTCCTTGCCCCCGAGGCAGGCCCGCACCGGATCCACGAGCGCCGAGGCGAGGTCGGGGCCGTGGTTCTGCGCGGCGAGCCCGAAGCGCAGACGCCGGCGGGGACCGGCGAGGGAGAGGCTCCCGAACACCCAGTCCCAGACCGCGAGGCCGGCGCCGAAGTTGCGGTCGTGGTCCCGCGGGTCGCGCGAGTGGTGGATCTGGTGCTGCGCAGGGCTGATGAACCAGCGCTCGAGCCAGGGCCCGTACGAGAGCCACACGTGCGAGTGCCGGAGGTTGCCGCCGAGCGCCGCGAGCGCGAAGCCGACCACGTCGACCCCGAGCACCCAGTAGCCGCGCACGCGGCCGGGGAAGAGCCACATGAAGAGCCCCGTCACGAGCCCGAGCCCCAGCACGCCGCGGACCGACATGAGGAGGCTCTCGAGGGGGTGCACGCGGTGCAGCGTGAACGGCGTGAGCACCTCGGCGGAGTGGTGTACCTGGTGGAGCTGCCAGAGCGCCGGGACGCGGTGCATCGCGCGGTGCACGAGGTAGCGCCCGAAGTCGTCGACCAGGAACGCCGCGACGGTGAACAGGAGCGCCACCGGCGCCACGTGCGGCCGCGTCGGCCCGAACTGCACGCGGAGCGCGCGCGCCACGAGCACCGCGACGCCCACCGTCGTGACGAGGCGCGGCACGATCCCGAGGGTGCGCACGAGGGCCCGCACCACGACGAGCGCGTAGTCGAGCCGCGCGGAGCGGTGCAGGAAGATCTCCCTCGGGAACAGGTAGCCGAGGAGCGAGCGGCCGTGCCCGCGGACGCGGAACCACCAGACCATGGCCGCGATCAGGGCGGCCGATGTCAGGAATGGCAGGAACACCCGATCGTCGGGCTCGAGGAACGTGTCGAGCAGCGCTCTCACAGGTCCACCTGCGCGCCGAGCTGGAACGTGCGCGGGGCGAGGGGCCGCGCGCCGAACGGCCGCCGGCCGGCGAGGTAGGCCTGGTCGAGCAGGTTGCGCACCCCACCGTGGAGGCGGAGCCAGCCGTTCACCTTCACCGACCCGCTCACGTCGAGCACGAACGAGGCGTCGGTGGTGAGGGCGTCGACGAAGGGCCCCTGCCCCGCGGTCTCGCGCATGCGATCCACGAACAGGCCCTGCGCGACGACGCCGAAACGCTTGGTCTCGAAGCCGACCATGCCCGAGAGCTGGTGGCGCGGGAGGTAGGGAAGCTCGTCGCCCTCCTTGACGTTCGCGAGCTGCGGGTCCGACGAGGTGAAGCTCGAGAGCAGTCGCGAGCGGGTGAAGGTGTACGAGACGCGCAAGGGGATCGCAGCGCCCGCCACCGGGATCTCCGCCTCGGCGAACGCCTCGGCGCCGTAGATCCGCGCCGCGCCGGCGTCGTACTGGCGGTCCTGGTTCTTGCCGATGCAGCCGTTGGAGAACGTGCAGATGTCGGTGAGGTTGCGGTAGTCGTCGTAGAAGCCGATGACCTCGGCGCGCACGCGCTTGCTGGTCCAGCGAGCGCCGCCCTCCCAGTGGATGGCGTCCTCGTGACCGTTGACCGAGCTCGCGCCCGGATTCGGCGGGGAGAACCCGCGGTGGACGCCCGCGACGAGACCCAGGTTCTTGGTGAGGCGCACCCAGCTGCCGAGCCCGGGGAGCACCACCTGGGTGGTGTTGATGGCGGTCGTGCCGGTGAGGTAGTCGTCCTCCCGCCCGCGGAGCACCTCGATCCGCACCCCCGGCGTGAAGATGAACCGCGAGAACGAGATGGCGTCCGCGACGTGCAGCGCGAGCGCGGTCGTGGACTGCCGGTTGTAGGTGACGAGCTCGGTCGGCCGCCCGTCGGCGACCAGCTGCCCGCCCTGCATCAGGAACCCGTTCTGCGACTGGTTGCGCAGGATCTCGTCGTAGTGGAAGCGCAGGCCGTACTCGAGCCGGTTCTCCCAGCCGTCGCCCTTCCAGGTCTTCTTGCCGACCGTCTGGATCCCCTGCGAGACGAACGTCCGGTCGTTCGGTCCGATGAGGATCGCCTGCCCGACGCCGGGTGAGTCGGCCTCCCCGGTGAGCGAGCGGTAGAACGCCGCGTTCGAAGGGGCGCTCGGCTGCGCGAGCACCTGCAGGAGGTCGGCCCCCCGCAGGCCGTTGACCTTGCGCCACGTGCGCTGGAAGTCGTGGCGATAGGCGGTCGTGGTCAGATCGAACGCCCCCTCGAAGTGCGCCTGGTGCGAGATCACGAGCGACACCCGCTGGTTGTCCATGCGGTCCTGGTTGCTCGCCCGGTAGCGCCGGTAGGGCGAGGCGCGAAAGTCCTCGTCGGTGAGCCCGAGGTAGGTCTCGTGCGACGTCTCGCTCGACAGCGTGAGCTTGACGCCGAGCTCGTGGCGGAGCCCCTCGCGGCTCGGCAAGCCGAACGCTCCCTTCACCATCACCTCGCGGCGCACGAAACCCGTGTCACCCCCGCCGTCCAGCACCTTGAAGCCGTTGCTCCCGAGCTGCACGCCCTCCACCACGAGGCCGAGGTCGTCCGCGGAGAGGCCTTGCCGCGCGTAGACCTGGTGGTAGCCGAACGAGCCGAGGGTCAGGCCGAAGCGCCCGGTCGCCGACCCCGGCACGTCGTGGGTCACGAGGTCGATCGCACCGCCGATGGTCTGCGGGCCGTAGAGGATCGCCGAAGGCCCCTTCACCACGTGGACCGCGCGCATGCGGCCCACGAGCGGGAAGTAGTAGGCGGCGGGCGCCGAGTACGGCGCGGGCCCGAACAGCACGCCGTCCTCCATCAGCGTGACCTTCTTGCTGCGGTCGGAGTTCGCGCCCCGCATGCCCAGGTTGGGGCGCAGGCCATACCCGTCCTCGCTCCGCGCGTAGACCCCTGGCACCGCGAGGAACACCGCGTGCGGGTCGTCGTAGCGCAGGCGCTCGAGCTGCTTCTGCTTGAGCGTGTGCACCGAGCCGCCGGTCTCGGTCTCCTTGCTGCCGACGACCGAGAGCTCGGTCGGCGCCTCGTCCTTCTTCGCTTGCGCCTCCTTCGAGGGCGCCTTGGGCTCGGGCGGCGCCTCCTCCTTGGCCTCGGGGAGCGGCTCGTGGTCGGCGCGCGCCGCGCGGGCGGAGAGGACGACGGCGGCGAAGGCGAGCCCACGGCTCTTGCTGTGGAGGGACATGATCAGTCGTTGTCTCCGGCGACGCGCGCCGGCAGGTCGAGGTGGAGGACGGACACGACGTCCGTCTTGAGGGCGTCGGTGAGCTTCTTGATCGCGACGATGAGCGCCTTGACCGACGCCGGATCCTTGGCGAGGCCCTCCTCGATCGACGCGTAGGGGAACGCGTCCACCGCGGCGATCGCGCCCGCGAGGTGCCCCTCGAGCTCGTCGGCGAGGGCGCCGCCGCCGGCCGCTCGCAGGTAGTCGTCGAACGCGACGCCCGTGTCGCCCGCGCCGCAGCCCTTCCAGAGCTTGCGGAACGCGACGAGGTTGGTCCGGATGTGGCGCTTCGAGGTGACCGACCAGCGCGCCTCGACCAGCTCTCCGCAGGGTGGCTCGGTGCAGACGGGATCGACGATGTACCCCGACGGGACACCGAGCTTCACGTCCTTGGTCATGAAGTCCACGTAGAAGAGGCCGCCGAGCAGGGCGTCGAGCGCCACCTTCGCATCCGGATACACCGCGCTGCCCTTCCCCGCGCTGGCGAGCGCGGTGAGGAACGCGCCCTTGCCCGGCTGCCAGGCCTCGACGAGCGCACGAGCGCTCTTGCCGAGATCCTTGGCCAGCACCAGCGCGTACGCCGCGCGACGGCTCGTGATCTCGTCCCTGGTGAGGGCGGCCCAGGTGCCACCGCTGACGATCGACGACGACGCGCCGCAGCCGTGCTCGGGGGCGTCGAAGAAGAGCAGGTACTCGAGGGTGCCGAGCCCGCGCGTCTGCGGCAGCGCCTTGTCGGCGAAGTCGGTGGCCTCGTACGACTTGTTCGCGGTGGCCTCGTCGGCGAGGCAGCGACCGAGCAGCGGCCACGCGTAGAACGAGTCGCGAAGCCCGCGTCCTCCGGGCTGGCCCGTCGGCGCGAGTGGACCGACCTGCGCGAGCTCGACCTCCTGCCAGGCGTCCATCGCGGTGAGCCACGCGTCGCGCGCCGCCTTGCGCGTGGCGTCGCTCGGGGTCGCGCCCCACGCGGCCACCGCTTGCTCGAGCTTGGTCGCGGCGACCTCGAACGACGCGTACGAGCCCGTCATGCAGAGGCCGACGCTCTCGAGCATGGCGTTGCGATCGAAGCTCCCTGCGTCGACGCCGTCCGGTCGCGAGGTCGGCTTGTCGCAGGAGAGGAGGAACAGCGTGAGGAGGGAGAGGTGATGGAAGCGCATGTAATCTTGAAAACGATTTTCATTTGCGTTAGAAGAGGTGCGCAAGGTCGTCAAGCAGTACTTGGCTGCGATCTTCAGCACTTGCGTGCCCACCCCGGCCGGAGATGAATGAAAATGAGTATCACTATCGAATTTCGCCCGCGTTTTCGTCATGTCTGGAGCGTCGGCCTCGCTGGGATCCTCGTGGCGTGCGGGGGTGACGAACCAGGGGCTCCGAGCGCCGACGACACCGGGCTCACCGACGGGGGCAGCGACGGAGACACGAGCGTCGACGCCGCAGACAGCGGCGCGAGCGACAGCGGCGCGAGCGACGGCGAGACCAGCGATGCCCCCGTCGCCGACCCGAAGCCGTCCGTCCTCGCGCTCTCGGCGGCGGGCCACGACCGGCTGTTCGGGATCGCGTGGAGCCTCACGGGCGACGCGCTCTACGGCACCGGCGCGCTCACCGACTCGACGGCGGCCGACGCCGACGCCTCGTTCTTCGTCGTCAAGATGAAGCCGGACGGCACGGTGGACAAGTCGTTCGGCGTGGACGGCGTCGCGCGCAAGAACGTGATCGCGAAGAAGGGCGGCGAGGTCGCGCGTGGGATCGTCGTACAGTCGAGCGGCAAGATCGTCGTCGCCGGCACGGTGGAGCACGCGGGCGCGACCGACGACCGCGACCGCGACGTCGCGCTCGTGCGGTTCACCGCCGACGGCAAGGTGGACTCGACGTTCGGGACCGACGGCGTCGTGGTGCTCGACCTGAGCCCCGGTCAGCTCGTGGGCACGAGCTACCTCGCCGACGCGCAGTGGGGTCTCTCGGTGTACCCAGGCGACCAGCTCCTCGTGACCGGTGCCCTCGTGGCGAGCGGTCGCAGCGACACCGACTTCGCGCTGGTGAAGCTCACCGCCGACGGCGCGCGCGACACGACGTTCGGCACGGGCGGCGTGTTCACCCTCGACATCGACAACACGTCGGCCAGCGCGCGCACCGCGACGCTGCTCGCGGACGGCAGCGCGGTCCTGAGCGGCTACTACCGCGACAAGGACAGCATCGTCCGCCCGATGCTGGCGAAGGTGAAGGCCGACGGCACGCTCGACAAGACGTTCGGCAAGGACGGCGTGTTCGGAGAGGTCATCCTGCCCTCCACGACCGAGGCCTACGGCGCGGTCCTCCAGGGCACGAGCTTCGTCACCCTCGGCTACGGACGCGCCGCGGCGACCGAGTCGCTGGACTGGGTGTCGCTGCGGGTCACCTCGGCGGGCGTGCTCGACAAGACGTTCGGCAAGGACGGCGTGGTGCGCATCGACGTGGCCGGTCAGAACGACAACGGTCGCGCGCTCGCGGTGCTGCCCGATCAGCGCATCCTGCTCGCCGGCGGCGGACGTCCCACGGCGACCAACGCCGACGCCATGCTGGTGTTGCTCGGCAAGGACGGCGCGCCCGACGCCAAGTTCGGCAAGGACGGGGTGCGGCTCTACGACCTCGGGGGGCCGAACGACTTCTTCTGGGCCGTGGCCGTGTCGCCCAAGAAGGACCGCGTCGCGCTCGGTGGGCTGCGCGGCGCCGACACGACGTCGACCGACGACGATGACGCAGCGGTCCTGGTTCTACCGCTCCCCGAGTGACGCAGCCCGTCAGCGACGACCCCACCGAAGCGGGCTAGAGTCGTGCCGCGGGGGCCAAACACGAGGGCACAGCGATGCGGCACGCGACGACCTGGCTGGCGACGACCTTCTTGCTCTCCTTGCTGGGCTGCTCGGCCGGCAAGGACGACAACCCGAACAGCACCAAGCTCGACGGGGCGATCGACGGCACCACCGACAGCTCGATCGATCTCGACGGGTTCTCGCCGGACGGCGCGCCGGAGCGTCCTGCCACGCTCAAGGGCAAGGTCACCGCGCCCGAGGGCACGATCCCGATCTCGGGGGCGCTCGTCTACACGAGCACCAGCGCGCCCGCGGCCATCCCCGACAAGGTCTACTGCGACAAGTGCGTGAAGCTCACGGACGGCACGCCGTACACCACCACCGCGCCCGACGGCACGTTCACGCTGCCCACGTTCCTCGGCGAGCAGTTCCTGATCGTGCAGAAGGGCGCCTTCCGCAAGGTCCGCAAGATCACCCCCGTGGCGGGGGAGCAGGTGGTCCCCAAGGAGAACACCACCATGCCGGCCAAGACCAACAAGGCGGCCGGCGACGACGTCCCCAAGATCGCGGTCGCCCTCGGCGCGTGGGACCCGATCGAGATGGTGCTCGCCCGCATGGGCCTCGAGGCCAAGGTCACGGTCGGTGGGCTCCTGCCGAAGGCGCGCGTGCTCTCGAAGGACGCCACCGGCTTCGCGATCTACGGCCTGCACGACCTCGGTGAGACGAGCCCGTATCCCTCGCCGGACAAGCTGCTCAGCGATCCCGCCGAGATCTCCAAGTACCACATCGTGTTCGTGCCCTGCAGCGGCGGCTCCGACCTCGGCGGAGGCAGCGGGCCCAAGTGCACGGGCGTCTATTCCGGCGCGACCAAGACCACGATGGACAACTACGTGAAGGCTGGCGGCCGCGTGTACGTGTCGGACTGGTCGTACGAGTACGTCCGGCAGAACTTCCCTGGGTTCATGGACTGGAAGGGCGGGACCTCCACCATCGGCAGCGCGTGCGAGGACGGCGGCGGCGAGGAGCCCGCGACGATCGAGGACACCGGCCTCGCGGCGTGGCTCACGGCGCAGGGCAAGAGCCTCAGCTCGGTGAAGGACGCGTGGACCCACGTGCTCGGCGTCAAGACGGTGGACGACCTCGACGTCGACGGCAAGCCCGCGAAGTCGACGCCCAAGGTGTGGGTCAAGGCGGCGGGCCTCCCGGCGAGCACCAGCTTCGAGCACTCGTGCGGCCGCGTGCTCTACACGACCTATCACACGCAGCCCACCGCGGAGGCGAGCGCCCCGCTCGAGCCGCAGGCCCTCGCGCTGCTCTACCTGATCCTCGAGGTCAACGTCTGCGTCGGCCCCGTCGCGATCAAGTGAGCGCAGGCGGGGGCCGCGACAGCAGGAACGAGCTCAGTTCAGCTTGGGGGGGACGACGAAGAGGACCTCGCGGTCGGCGCCGAGCACGAACGTGCCGCCGGGCCCGGCGGGGGGCGGCGGGCGCTGGGCGTGGGTGCGCAGATCGGCGCGGAACACCTGCGCGCTCGTGGTCGGGATGACCGTCGTGTTGGGCTTCGGCACGACGGAGAAGCAGTAGAGCGGGCCGGGGGTGAGATCGAGGATGGTCTCCTTGAGGCTGTCCTTGCCCGTGGTGGCCTTGGGGCCGACGAAGTTGTCGGCGGTGGAGGTGGTGGGGAAGGTCACGCAGGTCTTGCCGCTGACCGGATCGGTGCCCCCCGCGGGCAGCGGGAGGACGCTCTGCATGAACGCATCCACCGGGTCGACGCCGCCGCTCGGCGTCGGGATCGCCTGCACGTAGACGTCGAACTTGATCGCGTCGAGCAGGGCGACGACCGAGTTGACGACGGTGTCGCCGAGGCCGGTGCCCGTGTAGCCGATGTCGAACACCAGCGGGCACTGGCCGTCGAGGTCGGCCGGGTTGGCGGTGGCGCCGGGCTGCGAGGTCTTGCAGTCGAGCACCGTGCCGCCGAGGACGCTCGGGGGGACCTTCGCGCCCGTGCCGCGCGCGAGGTAGAGCATGTCGACCGCGCTCGCGTAGTACGAGGCGTCGAGGGTGCGGTCGAGCGCCGAGGAGCGGCTGCCCCCCGGGCCGTGCACCGAGACGCCGATGTACTTGGCGCCGAGCGCGTTCATCTTGGCGAGGAGCTCGCTGATGGTGGGCGAGTGGCCGAGCGAGGACGCCGAGGCGGCGTTGCTGGCGTAGGCGATCGGCAGACAGAGCGAGCTCGAGATGGCGGTCGTGCCGACCGGCACGTTGCACCCGGTGGTGAGGCCGTTGTGCATGTTGGCGTCGCTCGTGTTGATGAGGATCGGCAGCGCCGACTTGCGGAACTTGATGCCGCCGAACTGGGCGCTCGTGAGCCCCGTGACGGCGGGGAAGCTCTTGGTCGTGCCCGCGCTCGACGACACGAAGGTCATCGCGTCGCCGGTGAGCAGCCACCAGAGCGCCGGCACCGTGCCCTCGGGGTAGCTACCGCCGGGCGTGGTCTTGGTGAGCTTGCCCGCCGCCGCGATCGCGTCGGCGGTGGTGGTCGTGATGTCGCTGCCCGTCGTCTTGCCGTTCGGGAACCAGACGAAGCTGTCGCCCGCCGAGTCGCCCCACGGCTTGGCCAGCGCGTCGTCGTAGCCGACCACGCCGAGCCCGAGGTCGGGGATCTTGGCGGCGAGGCCGGGGATGATCTTGCTCGCGATGCTCGAGGCGAGGTTGGCCTCGATGCCGTCCATCGAGGTGGTGGTGTCGATGGCGAAGGCCACGTCGGCCTGGTTCAGCTTGGTGGAGAGCGCGAGCGGGGTGGAGGCCGGGGACGGCTTGGCGCTGCCGTCGACCGAGTAGGGTTCGATGAAGAAGAACTTGCCGGCCTTGTAGGGGTCGGTGGTCGGGTCCTTGGCTGCGGCCACGCCGAGCAGCGCGACCTCGCCGAGGTCGCCCACGCCGTCGCCGTCGGTGTCGGCCTTGAGCCGGTTGGTCTCCGTGGCGCCGACGAGGCAGTCACCGTTCAGGTCTTCCTTGCCGTCGGCGAGGAAGTCGTTGTCGCTGTCGAGATCGAGGAAGTCGGGGATGCCGTCGCCGTCGGTGTCGGCGAGCGGCTTGGTCACGTCGGCCGCGCTCGGGCTCGCGTTGCCGCGCGCCTCGCAGCTGTCCGGTACGCCGTCGCCGTCGCTGTCCTTGTCGCGGAACGCGGGGATCTTGTCGCCGTCCGGGTCGGTGACGCCGTCGTCGAGGTCGAGGATGAAGTCGCCGTCGCTGTCCACGTCGTAGACGTCGGGGATGCCGTCGCCGTCGGTGTCGACGAGCCCCACGTACTTCCCCGTGTTGTCCTTGAGCTCGGTCGCGTCGGCGAGGCCGATCGACTTGTCGGCCTTGCTGCTGTCGTGGTCGTTGTCGAAGTCGACGAAGTCGGGCACGCCGTCGCCGTCGAAGTCGTAGGGCACCCCGGGCACGCACGCCGGGTAGCCGAGCTTGGTGAGCACGGCGGCCGGGGGACACACCTCGTCCTTGTCGGGGAGGCCGTTGCCGTCGGAGTCGAGGTCCTGGAAGTTGGGGATGCCGTCGCCGTCGGCGTCGTTGCCCTCGACGGTCGGGTCGCAGCCCGCGGTGCGCCACTCGAGCTTGTCGGGGATGCCGTCGCCGTCGCTGTCGTCGTCGAGGTAGTCGGGGATGCCGTCCTTGTCGGTGTCGACGGCGCCGGCCGCCGCGTAGCGGCCCTCGACCGAGTCGGGGATGCCGTCGCAGTCGGTGTCGAGCCCGCAGGTGGCGCAGGCGCTGCCATCGGGGCCGGTGTCGATCGGGCCCGGGCCACCGCCGGTGTCGATCGCGCCCGTGTCCGACGCGCCCGTGTCCCCACCGCCGGTGTCGCCCGCGCCGGTGTCGGTGGTCTCCTCCTCCGCATCTTTCACCGATCCGTCGTCGAGCAGATCGGTGGCGCCAGTGGCGCCTCCACAACCGAGCCAGCCGAGGACCGCGAAGAGTGCCAAGGAGCGACGCATGGTCGACGATCATGACCGATCGCAAGGACGGTGTCAGCGGTGCGACATTGTCTCCCGCAACCGGAGGGAGCGAAAAGGCAACGTGGCGGTGGCCGCTCCGGCCAACGCGTCAGGGACGCCAGATCCAGCCGGTGATCGCGAATCGACCGTCGGCGAACGCCCCGGACGGCACGCGGACGGGCAACACCTCGTGCTCGAGCTCGCTCGCGAAGAACGCGGTGGTCCCGTCTTCGGGGTCGACGGTGCAGGTCTCGCCGGTCGGCGCGACGACCCGCAGGGCGCCACCCTCGAACGGACGCGGGCGGCGCGAGACGTAGTGCACGTACGACAGCACGCGGCGCTCGACGTCGGGGCCGCGAGAGTCGGTGTGGAGCTTGTAGAAGCCGCCGTCGCCGTAGAGCGCGAGCTGGCACTCCAGCGACGCGATGGTCGCGAGCGACGGAAGGCCGAACCGCGCCGCGACCTCGGCGGCGATCGCGCGGACACGCTCCCCCACGAGGAGCCCGGTCGCCGGCGGGTCGTAGACGATGCTGCCGCTCCGCCAGTCCTCGCGCGCACCGCTGATGCTCGCGTCGACGAACCGTGACTCGAGGGCGAAGCAGTCGTCCGCCAGGGCCCGCTGCTCGACGTCGGACAGGAGGCCGTGGGCGCGCACGACGACCGACGTTCCGGAGGCGGTGGTGAGGGTCTCGAGGTGCATGGCGCGCCGCCAGGGTACTCTGCGCGGGTGGCGGAGGCCTGGTCGATCTACGTCCTCGCGTGCGGCGACGGGAGCCTCTACACGGGCATCGCGCTCGACGTCCTCCAGCGCTTCGCCGCCCACGAACGCGGCAAGGGGGCGCGCTACACGCGGGGCCGTGGGCCGCTGCGGCTGCTCGCCAAGGCGCGGGTGGGGGAACGCGGCGCGGCGCTCTCGGTCGAGTACGCCTTCAAGCGGCTGTCGCGCCCGGAGAAGGACGCCGTCCTCGCGCGCCCGCGCGGGCTCGTCGGGTTCGTGCGGCGCAGTCGCTAGAGCTTCTTGCCGGGCAGGAGGGCGCAGTGGCCGGCGATGCACCGAGCGGCGGCGGTGCCGGCGTCGCACTGGGGGACGGGGCAGTCGCGCATCGCCCTCGTGTCGGCGCAGTAGGCGAGGAACACCTTGGCCCAGGCCTGCGAGGAGGCGATGGTGCCCCCGCAGCCGAGGCAGCACCGCCAGTCGGGGTCGACGAAGTGATCGAGGGCGACGCAGTCGGCGTGGGTGGTGCACGCGTCGTCGAAGGGCGGTGGCTCGGGCGCGCTGCCGACGGTCGGGGGCGACGTGCTTGTTGGGCCCACGACCGTCGACGCCAGCGACGCCGACACCGAGGGGGTCGGCCCCGCCTCCACGACGGCACCCGGCGCCTGGCTCTTGCACCCGGCGACAAAAAGCCCGAAGGCGCACGCTCTGACGAGCGCACGCCCCGGGACGAAAGAGAGCGATCGGAGACGGGCCCAGCGCGCGATGGCCGAGCCCGCCGCGATCACTTCTTGCCCTTGACCTTGGCCTTCTTGTCGCCGGAGTGGCCGTGGAACGTGCGGGTCGGCGCGAACTCGCCGAGCTTGTGCCCGACCATGTTCTCGGTGACGAACACCGGCACGAACTTGCGGCCGTTGTGGACCGCGAAGGTGAGGCCGATCGCATCGGGGACGATCGTCGAACGCCGCGACCAGGTCTTGATGACCTTCTTGTTCTTGGTCTTCACCGCCTCCTCGATCTTCTCGAGGAGGTGGCCGTCGATGAAGGGGCCCTTCTTTACGGAACGGGGCATCTCTCTGACTCCTACTTGCGGCGCTTGATGATCATCGAGTCGGTGCGCTTGTTGTTGCGCGTCTTCTTGCCCTTGGAGAGCTGACCCCACGGCGAGCACGGATGGCGCCCACCAGAGGTACGGCCCTCGCCTCCACCCATCGGGTGATCGACGGGGTTCATCGTCACACCGCGGTTGTGCGGGCGGCGACCGAGCCAGCGCGAACGACCGGCCTTGCCGAGCGAGACGTGCAGGTGCTCGATGTTGGAGACCTGACCGACCGTCGCGCGGCAGTCGAGGTGCACCTTGCGAATCTCGCCCGAGGGCAGGCGGATCTGGGCGTAGTCGCCGTCCTTGGCCATCACCTGGGCGGCGACGCCGGCGGAGCGAGCGAGCTGGCCGCCCTTGCCGATCTTCATCTCGACCGCGTGGACCGCGGTGCCGAGCGGGATGTGGCGGAGGGTCAGCGAGTTGCCGGGCTTGATGTCGGCGTTGCGCGAAGCGACGATCTTGTCGCCCACCTTGAGGCCGTCGGGCGCGAGGATGTAGCGCTTCTCGCCGTCGGCGTAGTGGAGGAGCGCGATGCGCCCCGTGCGGTTGGGATCGTACTCGAGCGCGGCGACCGTGGCGGGGATGCCGATCTTGTCGCGGCGGAAGTCGAGGACGCGGAAGCGACGCTTGTGGCCACCACCACGGAAGCGCGTGGTGATGCGCCCGTGCTGGTTACGACCACCGGTCGACTTGCGCACCTCGAGCAGGCTGCGCTCGGGGGCCTTCTTGGACAGATCGCTGAAATCGTAGTCGTTGTAGAAACGACGCGACGGCGAGGTCGGCTTGTAGGACTTGACGGCCATCGGACTACTCCTCGCTGCCGCTGAAGAACTTGATCGCGTCACCCTGCTTGAGGGTCACGATCGCCTTCTTCCAGTTCTGGGTCTTGGCAACACCGCGGCCCATGCGGCGCATCTTGCCCCGCACGATCAGGGTGTTGACATCGGTGACCGTCACCTTGAACAGGGACTGCACCGCGTTCTTGATCTCGATCTTGTTGGCGCGGAGGGCGACCTCGAACGAGAACTTGTTCGAGTTCTCCTGCGCGATGCGGGCCTTCTCCGTGAGGAGGATGGGCCGCTTGATGATCTGCTCGGGCGTCATCGTAACTGCTCCTTCAGCTCAGACGCGCAGGCAGCGCGCTTCGAGGGCCTTCGCCGCGTCCTGGGACAGGACCAGGTGGTCGTGGCGGAGGATGTCGTAGACGTTCACGCCCTCGGGGGGCAGCACGGTGTGCTTCTCGAGGTTGCGCGCGGAGAGACGCAGGGCGTCGTTCTCCTTGGCATCGACGAGGAGCGCCGAAGACTCGACCTTGAGCAGGTTGAGCGCCGAGACGAGGCCCTTGGTGCGGATCTCGTCGAGCTTGAGCGCGTCGACCACGACCAGGCGGCCTTCCTTCGCGAGGAGCGAGAGCGCGCTCTTGAGCGCGCCGACGCGGACCTGACGCGGCGGACGGTAGGACCAGTCACGCGGGGTCGGCGGGTGCGCGCGACCACCACCGACGTACACGGGGGCGCGGATCGAGCCGTGGCGCGAGCGCCCCGTGCCCTTCTGCTTGTAGAGCTTCTTGCTCGAGCCGGAGACCTCCGAGCGGGTCTTTGCCGACTGGGTCCCGGCGCGCCGGCTGGCGAGCTGCGCCTTGACCACTTCGTAGTGGAGCTGTTCCTTGACCTCGGCGCCGAACACTGCGTCGGAGAGCTCGATCTCTCCGGTCTTCTCGCGCTTGAGGTTGAAGACGTCGAACTTCATGGCGGCCTCTCTTCTCAGGACTTGATTTCGACGTCGACGCCGGCCGAGAGGTCGAGCTTCATCAGCGCGTCGAGGGTCTGCTGGGTCGGCTCGAGGATGTCGAGCAGACGCTTGTGGGTGCGGATCTCGAACTGCTCGCGCGACTTCTTGTCGACGTGCGGTCCCCGCAGGACGGTGTAGCGCGAGATGTGCGTCGGGAGCGGGATGGGCCCCGCGACCTTCGCGCCCGTGCGCTTGGCGGTCTCGACGATGTCGTTGGTCGACTTGTCGAGGAGCTGGTGGTCGAACGCCTTGAGGCGGATACGGATCTTCGCGGTCATCTTTTTCTCTCCGGCCGTCAGGCCCCCTTCACCTTGGCGACGATTTCTTCCTGGATGGCGCTCGGCACCTGCGCGTAGTGGCTGAAGTGCATCGAGTACGTGGCGCGACCCTGGGTCTTGCTGCGCAGGTCGGTCGAGTAACCGAACATCTGCGCGAGCGGCACTTCGCTGTCGATGATCTGCGCGTTGCCGCGCTGGACCATGCCGTTGATCTTGCCGCGACGGGAGTTCAGGTCGCCGATGACGTCGCCCATGTACATCTCGGGGACGGTCACTTCGACCTTCATGAGCGGCTCGAGGAGCACGAGGCCCGCCTTCTTGGCGCCCTCCTGGAAGGCCATCGAACCGGCGATCTCGAAGGCGCCCGTCGACGAGTCGACGTCGTGGTAGGTGCCGTCGTAGAGGGTGACCTTGCAGTCGATGCACGGATAGCCGGCGAGGACGCCGCGCTCCATGGCCTCCTTGATGCCCTTCTCGACCGCCGGGATGAACTCCTTCGGGATCGCGCCACCGACGACGGCGTTCTCGAAGACGTAGCCCGCGCTGCGCTCGGACGGCTCGAGGTGGATGCGCACGTGGCCGTACTGGCCGCGACCACCGGACTGCTTGGCGTACTTCATGTCGATGCTCTCGACACGACGCGTGATGGTCTCGCGGTAGGCGACCTCGGGGCGGCCCACGTTGCACTCCACCTTGAACTCGCGGCGGAGGCGGTCGACGATGATCTCGAGGTGCAGCTCGCCCATGCCGGCGATGATGGTCTGCCCCGTCTCCTCGTCGGTGTAGGCGCGGAAGCTCGGGTCCTCGTAGGCGAGCTTCATGAGGCCGACGCCGAGCTTCTCGAGGTCGCCCTTGCTCTTCGGCTCGATGGCGACGTTGATGACCGGCTCCGGGAAGACCATCTTCTCGAGGATGACGGGCTTGTCCTCGTCACACAGCGTGTCGCCGGTGCGGGTGTCCTTGAGACCGACGGCCGCATAGATGTTGCCGGCGTAGGCCTCCTTGAGCTCCTCGCGCTTGTTGGCGTGCATCTGGAGGATGCGGCCGATGCGCTCGCGCTTGCCGCGGGTGCTGTTCATGACCATCGTGCCGCTGTCGAGGCGACCCGAGTACACGCGGAAGAACGTGAGGTTGCCGTGCGGGTCGTTGATGATCTTGAAGGCCAGGGCCGAGAACGGCTGGTCGTCGTCAGCGCGGCGCTCGATCGGGTCGCCGTTGGGCTTGTCCGGGTCGATGCCCTGGATGGCCGGCAGGTCGAGCGGCGAGGGGAGGTACTCGACGACGGCGTCGAGCATCATCTGGACGCCCTTGTTCTTGAAGGCGGAGCCGCAGACGACGGGGACGAGCTTGAAGGCGATGGTGCCGGCGCGGAGCGCGCGCTTGAGATCGACCTCGGTGATGCTGGCGAGGTCGCCGGCGAGGTACTTCTCCATGATCGCCTCGTCGACGTCGGCGCAGGCCTCGACCAGCGCGTCGCGCATCTTCTTGCAGATGCCCTCGAGGTCGGCCGGGATGGGCTTCCAGTCGAACTTCTGGCCCTTGGACTCCTCGTCGAAGATCGCCGCTTCCATGCGGATCAGGTCGACGACGCCCTTGTGCTGGTCCTCTTCGCCGACCGGCCACTGGATGGCGACGGCGTTGGTCCCGAGCTTCTCCTTCATGGAGTCGAGGCACATCTGGAAAGAGGCGCCCGTCTTGTCCATCTTGTTGATGAACGCGATGCGGGGAACGCGGTAGCGGTCGGCCTGGCGCCAGACCGTCTCCGACTGCGGCTCGACGCCGTTGCCGCCGTCGAACACCGCGACCGCGCCGTCGAGGACGCGGAGCGAGCGCTCCACCTCGATGGTGAAGTCGACGTGTCCGGGCGTGTCGATGATGTTGACCTTGTGCTGGATGCCGCCGTAGGGGCCCGCGACCGGCTTCCAGAAGCAGGTGGTGGCCGCCGACGTGATCGTGATCCCGCGCTCCTGCTCCTGGACCATGTAGTCCATGGTCGCGGCGCCCTCGTGGACCTCACCGATCTTGTAGTTGATGCCGGTGTAGTAGAGGACACGCTCGGTCGTCGTGGTCTTGCCCGCGTCGATGTGGGCCATGATGCCGATGTTGCGGTGTCTCTCGAGCGGGAATTCGCGGGCCATGAGTCGTGCGTCCTTGGTTCCAGGGGGGGCTTCGTCCAGACGAAAACCCTCCCCCGACTTTCGCCCGCTGTTGGTGGGCTACTTCGTGTCGGAGGGAGGGTCCGGGGGGAGCTTCGGCCGTCCAGCGAGGGACGCGGCTCGAGGGGCTACACCCGGTCTCTATGTGAGGAAGTTCATCTCTTCTTCGGGAGGCCTCTTGAGCCGATCACCAGCGGTAGTGCGCGAACGCCTTGTTGGCGTCGGCCATCTTGTGCGTGTCGTCGCGCTTCTTGACGCTGTTGCCGCGGAGCTGCGAGGCGTCCATCAGCTCGCCCGCGAGGCGCTCACGCATGGTCTTCTCGCCACGGTCGCGGGCGTACTGGACGATCCAGCGCATCGCGAGGGCCACGCGACGCTCGGGCCGCACCTCGACGGGGACCTGGTAGGTCGCGCCGCCGACGCGCCGGCTCTTCACTTCGAGCTTCGGCTTGACGTTGTCCATCGCCTTCTTGAAGACCTCGACCGGGTCCTCCTTGAAGCGGGTCTTCACGACCTCGAGCGCACCGTAGACGATACCCTCGGCGACCGCCTTCTTGCCGTCGACCATGACGGTGTTCATGAACTTGGCGATCAGCTTGTCCTTGTACTTCGGGTCCGGGTTGATCCGGCGCTTGGGGACTTCGCG
Source organism: uncultured Polyangiales bacterium (assembly GCA_964624885.1). GTDB lineage: Bacteria > Myxococcota_A > Polyangia > Polyangiales > JADJMO01 > JADJMO01. The sequence continues at coordinate 37,637 of CAZUZY010000011.1, forward strand.
ACGACGGGGCATCTTGGTCTCTTCAGCTAGAGGTCTGAGGTATCGGGGTCAGAGGCTTGGGGAGCTCAGGTCTTCGGGCGCTTGACGCCGTACTTGCTGCGCTTGCGGTTGCGGGTCGCCTTGTTGGTCGAGCTCGGGCCCGCCGCGCCAGAGGCGTCGAGCGTGCCGCGGACGACGTGGTAGCGCACGCCGGGGAGGTCCTTGACGCGGCCGCCGCGGATGAGGACGACCGAGTGCTCCTGGAGGTTGTGTCCCTCGCCGGGGATGTAGGAGGTGACCTCCATCCCGTTGGTGAGACGCACGCGGCAGACCTTGCGGAGCGCCGAGTTCGGCTTCTTCGGCGTGGTCGTGTACACGCGGACGCAGACGCCGCGCTTCTGCGGGCAGGACTTGAGCGCGGGGGAAGCCGTCTTGTTCTTGAGGACTTCGCGGCCTTGGTGCACGAGCTGGTTGATCGTCGGCATGGTCTTCGGCGTCTCGTGTGCGTCTCGGGGAAGGGATGAGGCCGTGGGCCCTCGAGGGGGATCCATGGCAGCCCCCGTGGGACAGGGGGGCGCGAACTCTACTGGCCTCCGCGCGGCTGTCAAGGCGGCGTGTGCCTGACGCTGATTCTGGCCAGAAACGTTCGTTCCATGGTCAACTGTCGGGAGCCCGCTTGGCCAACGCTCTCTCCCCCGGCAGTCGGCTGGACCGCTACGAGATCCTCGGCCTCTTGGCCGAGGGTGGCATGGCGAGCGTCCGCCTCGCGCGCATGACAGGCACGCGCGGCTTCGAGAAGCTCGTCGCCATCAAGACCATCAAGGTCGAGTTCGGCCGCGACAAGGAGTTCGAGCACATGTTCCTCGACGAGGCGCGCATCGCCTCGCGCGTGGAGCACCCGAACGTCGCGCAGATCATCGACCTCGGCGAGGTCAACGGCGTCCTCTACCTCGTGATGGAGCTGGTCGACGGCGACGCGCTCTCTCGCCTACGCATGGCGGTGACCAAGGCCGGGGGACAGTTCCCGGTGGGCGTCGCGCTGCGCATCATGGCCGACACCTGCGCGGGGCTGCACGCGGCCCACGAGCTCCGCGACGAGCGCGGCCAGCCGCTCGAGGTGGTGCACCGCGACGTCTCTCCCCAGAACATCCTCGTGAGCACCCGCGGGGCGATCAAGCTCATCGACTTCGGCATCGTGAAGGCCAAGAACCGCATGCTCGCGGAGACCGAGGCCGGCACGTTCAAGGGCAAGATCCACTACATGCCGCCCGAGCAGGCCCTCACCGGCAAGATCGACCGCCGCGTGGACGTGTGGGCCGTCGGCGCGTGCCTCCAGTACCTGCTCACGGGTCGCAAGCCCTACGAGCCGCTCGGCGAGGCGGACGTCATCCAGCAGCTGATGCAGGGCCACCCACCCAAGCCCCTCGGCCCCGAGTACCCGGAGATCGTGCGCGCGATCCTGCAGGCCTGCCTCGCCCCCGACCCGCGCTACCGCTTCGAGAGCGCCTCGGCGCTGCAGCGGGCGCTCGAGGGCGCGCTCTCCGAGCTGCGCATGCCGACCACGAGCGACGACGTCGCCGCGTTCACGAGGCAGTACCTGCACGAGAGCCACGACAAGCGTCGCGCGTTCATCCAGCAGGCGCTCGAGCGAGCCGCCCAGCGCGCCGCGGGGACGGCCAACGCCTACGCCGACGCGCCACCCCCCTCGTTCGCGCGGCCGAGCATGCCGACGGCGAGCAGCCCGATTCACCACCGCGAGGGCACCCGCTCGGGCTACGACCCGCTCGAGCCCACGCCGCCCCCGATCTCGCCGACGTTGAAGGCGACGCAGCTCGCGACGGGTGTGCCCGTGGCGCCGGTCTCGATCCGACAGCCCTTCGCGGCGACGGCGGTGGCCGTGCGCGAGAGCGAGCTCCCGGTGGAGGTCGGGCCGACGTTCCCGGCCGCGCTTGCGATCGGGCGGCCCATCGGTGGCCCCTACCCCGCGCCGCCGCCGGCGTTCGACGCCCCGCCGTCGCAGCCGATCCCGATGGCGGAGCCCATCCCCACCTACGAGGGCGTGCGCGCGGACGGCGCCCCGACCTCGAACCCGCACCAGACCTCGGCGCCCCCCACCACGGTCGCCACCAAGTCCAACCGCGGCCGCACGATCCTCATCGTGCTGGCGGTGCTCATCGTGCTGCAGGCGGCCGTGATCGGCGTGCTCTACTGGAAAGACCTGTTCGGCAAGTAGCCACGCCGAGAGAGGATGACTGCGATGAAGCGGGTTGGGCTCCTGGTCGGGCGCGAGCGCAGCTTCCCCGACGCGCTGATCGCCGAGATCGCCCGCCGTGACGCGGGCGTCGTCGGCGAGTACGTGACGCTGGACCTCACCCAGGTGGACCGGCCGCCCCCCTACGAGGTGCTGATCGACCGCATCAGCCACGACATCGCCTGCTACCAGCCGGTGCTCAAGCTGGCGGCGCTGGCTGGCTCCCACGTCATCAACAACCCGTTCTTCCGCATCGCGGACGACAAGGCGTTCGGGACGGCGCTCGCGGCGCGGCTCGGCGTGCCGGTGCCCAGGACCTACGTGCTGCCGTCGAAGACCTACGGCGACGACGTGTCGGAGGCCTCGCTCAAGAACCTGGCCTATCCGCTCGACTGGGACGGCATGTGCAAGGAGCTCGGCTTCCCGATGTTCCTCAAGCCCCACTGGGGCGGTGGCTTCCGCGACGTGTACCGGGTGACCAGCAAGGACGACCTGTTGCGCACCTACGACCGCACCGGCCGCAACACGATGATCGTGCAGGAGGCGATCGAGTGGAGCCAGTACGTGCGCTGCGTGGTGGTCGGCAAGCGGGAGGTGCTCGCGCTCCCGTGGGACCCGCGCCTCTCGCACTTCGAGCGCTACAGCGGCGCGCGCCAGTCGATGCCGCCGCTCTCGGCCGAGCTCGTCGCCACCTGCGAGGCCCATGCCCGCACCCTCTGCGAGGCGCTCGGCTACGACATGAACACGGTGGAGTTCGGCGTGCGAGACGGCGTGCCGTACGCCATCGACTTCATGAACTCGGCGCCCGACTTCGACGTCTCGTCGCTCGGCGAGGAGAGCTTCTCGTGGGTGGTCCGCGCGATGACCGATCTGGTGGTCCAGCTCGCGCACCAGCCGCTCGCGCCGGTGCACCGCTGGGACGCGCTGCTCGGGCGGTAGCGGCTCGCGCCCTTCATTCGCCAGAGCGGCCGCCCGTGGAGGCGGGCTCGCTTCGTTCACTTCAGGTGCGCGATCACGAGCTGGTGACGCTCTTCGACCAGGACGAGGCCGGCCGCCTTGCGGACAGCGGCGGCGTCGACCGGCTTGTCGGCACCGAGCCAGACGTCGACCGCGCGGGCGCGGGGGTCGAGCGCGCGGGTCAGCGCGGCGGCCTTGACGCTCTTGTCCGCGAGACCGACGTCGTCGTCACCGAACCCACCGCTGCGGATCTTGTCCAGCAGCGTGCGGGTGCGCGCGACCGCCGGGTCGACGTTGGCGTCGGCGGCGAGGGCCAGGACGACCAGCGCATGCCGCCCCACCCCGCGCAGGAAGCGCACCTCGACCTTGGTGACGAACGCGGAGAGCTCGGGCTCGAGCTTGGCCTGCAGGAGCGCGGCGAGCAGCGGTCCCGCGTCGCGCAGGCCGTCGTCGATCGGCACCGCGATCGCGAAGCCGGTGCCACCCTTGACCGTCCGGGCGTGGACGAGGCCTTTGGGGAGCATCCCCGGATCCTGGACGGGACACGTGCGCGACTCGCCGGCCCGGCGAGGGACCCAGCGCTCGGCGGCCCGGGCGACCTTGCCGGCCGCGATCTCCGGCCCGACGACGGCGAGCCGGAGCGGCCCTCGCCGCAGGGTGGCGAGCCGGAGATCGGCGAGCTCGGGGGAGGCCTTGGCGACCGCCTCGAGCGTGCCGCGCGGATCGAGCCAGCTCGGGTGCGCGGGTGCGAGTGAGCCGAGCGCAGACATCACGAGATCGCCCCCCTTCGGGGGGGCCGAGAGCAGCGCGAGGGTCTCGTTGCGTGCGGCGAGGAACGCCTCGCGGGGGAGCGGGGTCGCGAGGAACGCCCGGGCGAGGGCGTCGCCGACGCGGTGGGCGAGGGCCTCGGTGGACTCGCCCTCCTTCGGGGCGGCGTGGGCGAGCAGCCCGAGCCCCCCGGCGGTCGGCCACGGCTCCAGGGTGACGCCCGCCGAGACCGAGGCCTTGAACGGATCGGGCACGAACGCGGCGGCGAGCGCCTGCACCGCGAGGGCGCCGACGCCAGCGTCCCCGAGGCCCTCGTGTCCCGCGCCGCAGGTGGACGCCAGCAAGGCGACCACCTGGCCCTGCCCCGCCTCGCTGCGTGCCTTGAGCTCGAGCTCGGCGCGCGCGCCCGCGATGCGCGCCCGATCGAGGGCCGCGATCCACTTGGGGACCAGCGGCGGGAGGGCGTTCTCGGGGGTGAGCTTGGTGCCGCCCGCGAGCGCACCGGGCCCGGCGACGAAGGTGGGCGTGGTGACGAACGCCTTCGGTGTCGTGCTCGGGAACGCCCACCACGCAGCGCGGTCGGCGGCATCGCGTGGGTCACCTCCGCCCGCGATGGCAGCATTGGCAGCAGCCTCCTCGCTCGTGTGGACGGCGTCGACGGCGAGGGCGACCTCCTGACGAGCGATGTCGACGGCGGTCGCCGCCTGCGCGAGCGCGCGGGACTCGCTCCACTCCTTGCTGGGAGGCGGCGCGACCTCGATGACCACGCACCCCCCCTCGGCGTGGGCCGCGCCACGCACGGACACCAGGCCGAGATCGTCGACGGCGCGCAGGCGGAGCGAGAGCGCACCGGCCGGATCGGAGAGCACGGCGATCAGCGCGCCCACGTGGGCGCGCGGCAGGGCCGAGGCCGTCACCAGCACCCGGTCCTGCGCCGCGAAGGTGAGCGTCGGGGCATCGCTCGGGCTCGGCAGGGTGAGAGGGGCTCCCACGGGCAACACGGGGCGCGCGCGGAACGCGGTCGCGAAGGCCTCGGCGCCGGCCATGCCCACGACGCCCACGCTCAGGCGGTCGTGGCGCGCGAGCTCGACGCGCGCGACCTCCGCCACGCTGACGAGCGACTCCTTGGCGGGAGGCAGATAGCTCAGAGGGCGCGTCGGGCGGTCGAGGCAGGTCGAAGGGAGGCTCACCGCCGTGTCCTCGACCGGGCGGGCGCCGTAGGCCTCGAGCGCTTGCTGCAGCGCCGGCAGATCGGCGCTCCCGACGGGCGCGCTCCACGACGCATCGACCCGCTCGGCCGTCACGTCGCCGAGCACGCTGGTCAGCGCGCGCACGCGGGCGTACCGAAGACCCACGTGCACCTCGACGCCGGTGAACCCCGTCGCGCCGAGACGGCTCCCGATCAGCGCGCCCACCAGGGCGAGGCTCAGGCCCTCTCCACGTACCTCGATCGCGATCGCCGATTGAGGGTCTCCCTCCCGGCGCACGAGCGTCAGCCGGGGACGGCCGGTCGCCTGCACGACCGACACGCTGGGGGGCGAGGTGACGGGTGCGCCGTGCGTCCCTGGGGGTGGCCCACACGACGCGACGAGCAAGAGCCCGAGCGGCGCAGCTCCGCCGATCAGGGCTCGATGTCGGCGATCGACCGGGGGCACAACTTGACGGTGTAGAAGTAGTCGAGCACGCCGACCACCGATTTCAGCTTCTTGCCCTTGCTCACGTCGAGGCCCTTGGTGTCGTGGACCGGGAAGAACTTCGACGAGAGCTTGGGGCCGTTGCGGTCGGCGTTGAAGATCGGCGCCTCGGGCCGCGTGGCCGTGAAGGCGTCCATGATGGGGACGTCCCGGACGCGGACCAGGCGGCTGAAGTAGGGGAGCGCCTTCTTCGGGTCGGTCAGCTCGTCGGCCGTGAGCTCGACCGGGGTGGGCTCGGCGCCCTCGCCGACCAGCGTGATGGCGCCGTTGGCGATCTGGCCGCTGAACATGCCGGCGTCGAACGGCGTGGAGCCGGGCGGCCCCGTGAACGCGGTGTACGGGCCCACGATCTCGACCCACTGGCCCGGGACGAGCTGCAGGTCCGGCGGGGTCTTGGAGGGTCGGTAGAGGCGGAGCGCGGAGTAGGGCACGCCCTTCGCGCCGTCCTGCTTGGGATCCTGGACGAACACATCACCGACGCCCTTGCCGTCGAAGGTCTCGTCGTAGGTGTCGACCGCCACGACCACGACCCCGCGCGCGCGGAGGGTGCTGTCGTTGGCGAGCCGCGTGCCCTCGCCGTTCTGCTTCGCGATCGGGTTGCCGGGCGGCTGCGGGTTGACCTGCAGGGTGTTGAGGTCGCCTCCGCCCGACGAACAGGAGAGGCCCCCGACCGAGGCCAGGCACAGGAGCAGGAGGCCGCGCGCGCGCATCGACTAGAGGTAGCACACCCACCCGGCCCTTGGGATGATGGCTCCGATGGGGCTGATCACGGCCGGCGTGACCGGGACCAACGGCAAGACCTCCACCACCACGTTGCTGGCCGCGGCGCTCGCGTCCGTGGCGCGCCCGGTCGCGCGGGTGACCACGCTGGGCTTCTTCCTGGACGACGCCGAGCAGGCCGTCACCAAGTCGGAGGCCGGGTTCCTCGAGGTGATGCGACGCGCGGAGGCACAGGGCGCGCGGTTCGCGGCCATCGAGTACACCAGTGAGGCGCTGGCGCGTGGCTACGCCAAGACGTGGCCCGCGCGCGTGGCCGCGTTCACCAACCTGTCCCACGACCACCTCGACGCGCACGGCAGCCCCGAGCACTACCTCGCGAGCAAGGCGCAGCTGTTCATGCACCTGCCGGCGGGCGGCGCCGCGATCCTGAACGGCTGCGACGAGGCGTGCGCGCTGCTCGCGGAGGTGGTCCCCGCCGAGGTCTCCATCGTCTGGTACGGCGTGCCGAGCCGAGGCACGGCCCACGCCACGCTCGAGCTCGCGGCGGTCGAGATCGAGGTCACCCTCGAGGGCACCCGCGCGCGGCTCGCGGACGGCCGCGTGCTGTTCACGCGCGCGATCGGCGAACCGTTCGCCGAGAACGCCCTCGCAGCCTACGGCGCGGCGCTGGCGCTCGGGGTGCCGGCCGAATCCGCCGCGCAGGCGATCGCCGCCGCGGCGCCGCCCGCGGGCCGGGCCGAGGTCGTGGCGCGGGCGCCGTGTGTGGTGGTCGACTACGCGCACTCGCCCGACGCGCTGGCGCGCACGGTCGCGACCGCGAGGCGCCTCTGCGCGGGGCGGCTCACGGTCGTGTTCGGCGCCGGGGGCAACCGCGATCGCGACAAGCGGGGACCGATGGGGGCCGCGGCGGCGAGCGCCGATCGCGTGGTGCTCACCGCCGACAACCCGCGCGACGAGGACCCGCGCGCGATCGCCGCGGCGCTGCGGGCGGGCCTGGTCGGGCACGGGGCGGTCGACGAGATCCTGGACCGCGCGACCGCCATCACGACCGCCATCCGCGACGCGGGGCCGGACGATCTGGTGCTGATCGCGGGCAAGGGACACGAACGCGAGCAGACGGTCGGGCACCGCCGGGTGCCCTTCGACGACCGCGCCGTCGCGCGCGCGGCCGTCGAGCGGCGCTGAGGGAACGAAGTGGAGCGAAGCATCGGCCGCCTCCATGGGCGGCCGACCGAGATTCACAGGCTGCGCGCCTCGCTCACTTCAGCTTCGCGCGGGCCTCCTCGAACTTGACGAAGCACTCGTGGAACTTCCCGGCCTTCACGCAGATCTCGTAGTCGGCGACGAGCTTGTCGGCCTTGTCCTTGCTGGCCTTGGCGTCCTTGGAATCCTCGGCGAACTTGATGCCCGACTCCACCTCGTTGATCGCCTGCTTCACCAGCAGGTGGGCGGCGACGCGGTGACCGCCCTTGTTGGGGAGCGCCTTCTCGAGGTCTTCCTTGGCCTTCTTGAGGTTCTCGAGGGCCGACTCCATCTTCGGCTGCTCGACCTTCTTGTCGTCCTTCTTGTCGCCCGCGCGCGCGGTGTGGATGGCCGAAGTGCCCAGGGTGACGCCGAGGGCGCAGGTGAGGACGGCAGTCGAGATCTTCCAGGGGTTCATCGCATCTCCTCTTGATTGGGGCCCAGGGCCCTCCTCCATCGACGGGCGACGAACAGAAATGTTCATCCCCCGCCAGCGCGAAGATACCCTCGGCGCATGTCCCGCGAAGCCCTGGCGGCTCTGCTCGCCGCGCGAGCCGTCCCTGCGCTCTCGGAGCTCCGGGCCTACGTGCCCGATCCGGTGGTCGTGCCGGTGCGACTCGACGCCAACGAGGCGCCCGCGCTCCTGCCGACGTTGACGATCGAAGAGCGTGCCCTCTGGGACCGCACTCTCTCCGCGGTGGAGCCGGCGCGCTACCCGGACGTGCGGGCCCGCGCCCTGCGCGCCGCGGTGGCCCAGCGCGAAGGGGTCGACCCCGACGGGCTCGTCCTCGGGTGCGGCTCGGACGAGGTCATCGCCATCCTCCTCGCCACGCTGGCGCGCCCCGTCGACGGCCCACCGAAGATCCTGATCCCGACGCCGACGTTCGTGATGTACCGGATCTCGGCGCGCGTGCACGGCTACGAGGTGTGCGAGGTGCCGCTCGATGCGCGGTGGGACCTCGATCGCGCCGCGATGCTGGCCGCCCTCGAGCGCGAGCGACCCGCGGTCGTGTTCCTCGCCACGCCGAACAACCCGACCTCGGGGGCCTACGCGTACGCGTCGGTCGCGGCCCTCGCGGAGGCCGCCGCCCGCCTCGATCCGCCCTCGCTGGTGGTGGTGGACGAGGCCTACCTCGCGTTCCGCCGAGCGGGGGCCGACCCGTGGCAGGGCCGGACGGGGCTCGAGCTGCTCGCCCGCCACGCGAACGTGGTCGTGCTGCGCACGCTCTCGAAGATCGGTCTCGCCGCGCTGCGTGTCGGGTACGCCATCGCCCACCCGTTGCTGGCCGCTGAGCTCGAGAAGGCCCGGCTGCCCTACGATCTCCCCGCGCACTCCCAGGCGGCCGCGACCCTCGCGCTCGGCGCCCTGGCCCCCGCGATCGACCGACACGTCGCGGCCATCGCCTTGGAGCGAGGGCGAGTGGTCGCCGCGCTCGGCACCCACACCGGGGTCGCGTGCGACGCCGACCGCACGCATGCGAACTTCGCCTGGGTGCAGACCGAGCGGGCCGCGGAGCTCTCGGCTGGCCTCAAGGAGCGTGGGGTCCTCGTGCGCACCTTCCCCGCCTACCCCGACCGCTTCCGGGTCTCGTTCGGATCCGAGGCAGAGAACACGCGCTTCCTCGCGGCGCTGGGAGAGCTCCGATGACCGAACCCGTGACCGTCGGCGAGCTGCTCGCGCTGCTCGCCCACGACCTCAAGAACCCGCTCGCCGCGGTCCTCACCAACCTCGCCTACGCACGTGGGTTCGTCGACACCCTGCCACCCGAGGCGCAGGCCGAAGACGTGCGCGAAGCCCTGCTCGACGCGCGGCTGGCCTCGGAGTCGGTGCAGCGGTTCGTCGGCAACCTCGAGCTCTTGGCGATCGACTTCTCCGGAGGCTCGGGCATGCGCCGCGACAGCCTCCCGCCGCTCGGGCTCGGGTCGCTCGTGGACGAGGCCGTCACCCGCCAGAAGCCGCACGCCGAGGCGCGTCGCATCCGGATCGACGTGCAGAGCGAGGCTTCCGTCGACGGCGCGCGGATCGACCAGGACAACGTGGTGCGCGCCATCGAGAACCTGGTGGCCAACGCCGTGCAGCACGCGCCGTCGGGCAGCACGGTGCTGGTGTCGATCGCGCGCGACGGGAGCGACGTGGTGGTCGACGTCGTCGACGAAGGCTCGCAGGTGCCGGCGCACCTCGAGGCTGCCGCGCAGACCGCCGAGGGTCAGGTGCGGCTCAAGGCGGATCCGAACGCGCGCTACGGGCGGGGGGTGGGCCTGTTCGCGGCGGCGATCGCGGCCCGCCTCTCCGGGGGCCACATCGAGCTGGGGAGCGACGCGGGAAAGTCGCGGCTGCGCCTGCGAATCCCCCGCCACGACGGGGAGTGGTAGATAGGGGGGATGTCCTCCGCGCCCGAGACGACGGCCTCGACCGTCCTCATCGTCGACGACGAGAAGAACATCCGCCGCACCCTCACGATGGTGCTGGAGGGTGAGGGGTACCAGACCCTGGAGGCCGAGACGGCCGAGCAGGGCCTGCGCGTGTTGCACGCCCCCGATCGTCCCGTCGATCTCGTCATCATGGACGTCAAGCTGCCCGGCATGAGCGGGCTCGAGGCGCTCGAGAAGATCCGTGGCGACGAGGCCACCCGCACCCTTCCGGTCATCGTCATCAGCGGCCACGCCACGGTCCACGACGCGGTGGCCGCCATCAAGCTCGGCGCCTCGGATTTCTTCGAGAAGCCGCTGGCCCGCGAGCGCGTGCTGGTCTCGGTGCGCAACGTCCTCGACCGCGCGAACCTGTCCCGCGAGCTCACCGGTCTGCGGGCCGAGGCGCAGAAGCGCTACCAGATGATCGGCGCCTCGGCGCCCATGCGGAAACTGTTCGGCGAGATCGAGAAGGTCGCCCCCACCAAGGCGAGCGTCCTCATCACCGGCGAGAGCGGCACCGGCAAGGAGCTGATCAGCCGCGCGATCCACGTACTGTCGCCCCGCAAGGAGGCGCCGTTCGTGAAGGTGAACTGCGCCGCCATCCCGCGCGAGCTGATCGAGAGCGAGCTGTTCGGCCACGAGAAGGGCTCGTTCACCGGCGCGCAGGCCCGCAAGCGCGGCTTCTTCGAGCAGGCCCACGGCGGCACGCTGTTCCTCGACGAGATCGGCGACATGGAGCTGCAGGCCCAGGCCAAGGTGCTCCGCGCCCTGCAGCAGGGCGAGATCAGCCGCGTCGGCTCCGAGCACGTCATCCACGTGGACGTGCGGGTGCTCGCGGCGACCAACAAGGACCTCGAGGCCGAGGTGAAGGCCGGTCGGTTCCGCGAGGACCTGTTCTTCCGCCTCAACGTGTTCCCGATGAAGTCGCCCGGCCTGCGCGACCGCGCCGACGACATCCCGCTGCTCGCCCAGTCGTTCCTCGAGGAGTTCTGCCGCGAGAACGGCATCAAGGGCAAGTCGTTCGACGACTCGGTGGTGCGCGCGCTCATGGCCCGCAAGTGGCCGGGCAACGTCCGCGAGCTCAAGAACGTGGTCGAGCGCGCCGCGATCCTCAGCAGCGAGGCGCGCATCACGGTCGCCGATCTCCCGGAAGACCCGCACGACAGCCCGTTCGACGACGATCGTGGCACCGACCCGGACGTGCTCGACGACGACGACGACGCGGGCACCGGCCAGACCCCGCTGCGCACCGAGCGCCTGAGCGGCGCGTCGCGGCTGCCGCTCCGCGAGTACCGCGACAAGGTCGAGCGCGACTACATCGTCGACACGCTCCGCGAGCTCGAGTGGAACATCTCGCGCGCCGCGATCGTCCTCGGGGTGGAGCGCACCAACCTCCACAAGAAGATCCGGGCCTACGGCATCAAGCGTGGCGAAGGCTGAAGAGACCGGGGTAGCGCTCGCCCAGGCGGTGCCGGGCGCGGATCCGAACGAGGTGCTCGCGGGGATGACCCTCGCGGCGCGGGCGGTGCTCGTGCTGCGCAAGAAGGGCGCCAAGGTGGTCACCCTGGTGATCGACGAGACCCGCGCCGACGTGGCCGACCAGGTGCGCGCGGCCCTCGCGGCGCGCGGCGGCGGCGTGGAGCTCTCGGTCGGACACGACGCGGCGGTGGCCGAGGGCGCGAAGTGGGTCGAGCGCTACGACGTGATCGACGGCATCCCGGTGACCGACGAAGGCGGCAAGGCGCGCGCGTTCCACGCCCTCTTCGAGGCCTGCCGCAAGTCGGTGGACGGGATCGTGTCGCGGCACCTCAACCGACACGTGTCGCTGTTCATCTCGCGCCGCATCGTGAACCTGCCCATCACGCCGAACCAGGTGAGCGTGATCACGCTGGCCCTCGGCATGGCGGCCGCGTGGTTCGTGGCGCAGGGCGGCTACCGGCCGGTGCTGCTCGGGGCGTTCTTGCTGCAGTGGAACTCGATCCTCGACGGCGTGGACGGCGAGCTCGCGCGCGTGCGCCACCAGGGCAGCAAGCTCGGGCAGTGGGTCGACACGCTGTCGGACGACTTCACCAACATCGTGTTCTGGACCAGCCTCGGGTTCGGCGCGCGGGGGATCCCCACGTTCGGGCCCTACTTCTTCTGGTGCGGCGTGGCAGCAGCTGTCAGCAACCTGGTGGTGGCGCTGATCTACTACGCGGAGCTCATCCGGATCGGCTCCGGGGACTTCTACGACATCTCGTGGAACATCCCGAAGGACGTGGAGCAGAAGACGCTGAAGCAAAAGCTGTTCGTGTTCTTCGCCTACGTGCTGAAGAAGGACTTCTTCATCCTGTTCTGCCTCGCGCTGGCCGCCGTCGGCGTCTTGCCGTTCGCCCTGCCCGTGCTGGCGGCGGGGGGGATCGGGACGATGGTGGCGGCGGCGAGTCGGGGGTTGCGGCGAGCGCTGGGGACGAGGTGACGGCGATGCGCAGAGTCCTCCTGGCGGCGGCGTTGCTGCTGGGCTGCAAGCGTCACCACGGGCAGGCGTGGGCCGCGCCCCCGAGCGGTCCAGCGGAATCCCTGCGCGACGAGGCGCTCGCGGGCAGCAAGGCCGCCGACCACGTGCGCTCCCTCACCGACGAGGTGGGCCCCCGGCTCGCGGGCAGCGAGGGCGACGCCAAGGCCGTGGCCTGGGGCCTCGCCAAGATGAAGAGCCTCGGCCTGAGCCACGTCCGTGCAGAGAAGGTCATGGTCCCGAGGTGGGTGCGCGGCGTCGAGACCGGCGCCGTCACGGCCCCGCACGCGCACGCGCTCACGCTCACCGCGCTCGGAGGATCGGTGCCCACCCCCGAGGGCGGCGTCGAGGCCGAGGTCGTCGTCGTCGCGTCGCTCGAGGCGCTCGCCGCGCTGCCCGACGCGACCGTGGCCGGCAAGATCGTCTTCTTCGACAAGCCGATGGAGCGCACCAAGGACGGCCTCGGGTACGGCCGCGCCGTCGACGTGCGCGGTCGCGGAGCGAGCGCCGCCGCGAAGAAGGGCGCCGTCGCCACCCTGGTGCGGTCGATCACGCCGTCCGACGCGCGGCTCCCGCACACCGGTGGGCTGCGCTACGCCGACGGCGTCCCGGCGATCCCCGCAGCCGCGCTCGCGGTGCCCGACGCGATGCTGTTGCGCCGGCTCGCCGACGCAGGCCCCACCCGCGTGCGCCTGGTGCTCGGATGCCACAAAGAGCCCGATGCGGAGTCGGCCAACGTGATCGGCGAGGTGGAGGGCCGCAGCGCCAAGGACGAGATCGTGCTGCTCGGCGCGCACCTCGACTCGTGGGACCTCGGCACCGGCGCGCTCGACGACGGCGCGGGGGTGGGCGTGGTGCTGGAGGCGGGGCGACTGCTCGCGGCGCGACCCACGCACCCGCGGCGAACGGTGCGCGTGGTGCTGTTCGCCAACGAGGAGAACGGCCTCCGCGGCGGCGTCGCCTACGCGAAGGCGCACGAGGCGGAGCTCGCCAAGCACGTGGTGGCGCTCGAGCTCGACCTCGGCACCGACAAGATCTTCCGCCTCGACGCGCTGGCCGCGAAGTCGGCGGACCCGAAGCTGCGGGCGCTCGCGCTGCCGCTCGCGTCGCTGGGCATCGCCGGCCCCGTGAAAGGGGAGCACTTCGGCTCCGACATCTCCCCGCTGCGCGCACAGGGCGTGCCGCAGATCGCCTTCGCGCAGGACGCGACACGGTACTTCGACATCCACCACTCGGCGGACGACACCTTCGACAAGATCGACCCGAAGGGGCTCGACCAGATGGTGGCGGCCACGGTCGCCTTCGCCTGGGGCGCCGCGGAGATGGACGGCGACTTCGGGAGGATCCCGCCGTATGAGCGCGGCGAGCACTGAACCTGCCGGTCTCCTGACCGCGCTCTTCCTCGGCAGTCAGCTCGAGTCTGGCCAACCGCACGCCAGCCTCGTGCGCCTCCTTCGGCCGTTTCCCGTTCGCCGCGCCGGACATTCCCCGTCGCCGCCCTCGCAATCGTCAGGTGCGCGGCTGCTTGGCGAACGCTTCCGCGAACAGCGTGTCGTAGGCGCCGCTGCCGAACCGCTCGCTCTTCAGCACGTCGCGGAGGAACTCCGTGTTCGTGATGCAGGGCGCGATCGAGAGCTCCGAGAGGGCCGCGTCCAGCCGCGCGATCGCGCTCGCGCGATCCGGGGCGTGGGCGATGATCTTCGCGATCATCGGGTCGTAGAACGGCGTGACCTTCGACCCCTGCTCCACGCCCGCGTCCACGCGCAGGCCCGCGTCCGTCTTCGGCCAGGTCACCTGGTCGATCGGCCCGGGGCGCGGCAGGAAGCCCTTGCGCGGCTCCTCCGCGTAGATGCGCACCTCGATCGCGTGCCCGCGGCGCTGCACCGACAGGAGCTCCGCGGGCAGCGGCTCGCCCTTCGCCACGCGGAGCTGCGCCTCGACCAGATCGAGCCCGGTGCACATCTCCGTGACCGGGTGCTCCACCTGCAGGCGCGCGTTCACCTCGAGGAAATAGGGCTCACCCGGGCTGCGCGCGTCGACGATCATCTCGACCGTGCCGGCGTTCACATAGTTCGCGTGCTTCACCACGTCGAGCGCGCGGCGGAAGAACGTGGCGCGCGCCGCGTCGTCGAGCAGCGGTGACGGCGACTCCTCGAGGATCTTCTGGTGCCGGCGCTGCAGCGAGCACTCGCGCTCGCCGAGGGCCACCGCGTTGCCGTGGGTGTCGCAGAACACCTGGATCTCGATGTGGCGCGGCTGCTCGAGGTAGCGCTCGAGGTACACGCGCGCGTCGCCGAACGCCTGCGCGGCGCGGTCGCTGCACGACTTGAGCGCGCGCTCGAGGCCGGCCTCGTCGCGGACGATCTGCATGCCGATGCCGCCGCCGCCGCCCACCGCCTTGACCACGATCGGGTAGCCGATGCGGGCGCACTCCTGGCGCGCGATCTCCACGTCGCCCGCGGGCAGCGGCGCGTCGATGCCGGGGACCGGCGGCACCCCGGCGGCGAGCGCGACGTGGCGCGCCTTCATCTTGTCGCCGAACTGGTCGAGCACGTCGCCGGGCGGGCCGACGAACACGAGGCCCGCGTCCACCACGGCGCGCGCGAACGAGCCCTTCTCGCTCACGAGCCCGTACCCCGGGTGGATCGCCTGCGCGCCGGTCTGCTTCGCGGCGGCGAGGATTGCCTCGACGTTCAGGTAGCTCTCCTTCACGGGCGCGGGGCCGAGGCGCACGGCCTCGTCACACTCGCGGACGTGCGGCGCGGACTCGTCGGCGTCGCTGTAGACGGCGACGGTCGCGATGCCGAGGCGCTTGCAGGTGCGGGCGATCCGGCGGGCGATCTCGCCGCGGTTGGCGATGAGGACCTTGTCGAAGAGCGGGCTGGCCATTTGCTTAGCGTGCGAAGTATCACGCTACGGGCAGGTTTTCCAGGCCTGGGCGTCCTTGGCGGCCATCCGGCAGTCGTAGCGGCCGATCGGGAGCCAGGTGTCGCAGTCCTGGACGGCCTTGCCGACGTCGTCGGCGGTGATGGCCTGGATGGCGATCGCGTGCTGCGCATAGGCCGAGCACTGGTTCGCGTCGTACTTGCGCGGCAGCATGTCCTTGGCGAGGGCGGCCGCCTTCTTGGCCTCGCTCACCATGCCGCCGCAGGCCCAGAGCTGGGTCGCGTCGTTGGCGTGGCGAGCGCAGAGGAACGCGGCCTGGTCGGTCGAGCCGACGCAGACCTGGTCGTAGGCATCGAGCGCGGCCTTGGTCGGTCCCTTCGCCTCGCTGCGCAGCTTCTCGACGTCGAGCCCGGGGATGCCACCGTAGAGGCCGAGCTCGTTGCGCGGCTCGCCCGAGCCGCCCGGGTAGGCGAGCATGCCGATCGAGCGGCCCAGCATGGCGTTGCACTCGTCCTTGGTGAGCTTCTTGGCGCAGCCGAGCGCGAGGAACCCGGGCGAGGCGACGAGACCACCGGCGACCAGCGTCGACACGAAAGTGCGCTTCATGGTTGGCCGCGAGCCTAGCGCGGGCTACGCCGAACGGCATGGCGAGTCCGGAGTCCGTCACCCGCGAGATCGACGAGCTGTTCGACGAGATCGTCGATCTGCTCAAGAACCCGGACGTGCAGGGCGTCCTCGCGGACCGCCGGGTCAACGCGTCCATCGCGATGGTGGCGGTCGACGGGCTCCGCGCCTACCTCAAGGGCGACAAGGAGGGGGCCATCGAGGACCTCTCCGTCGCCGTCGAGGAGATCACCCAGCGCTACGCCCAGGGCGCCAAGGGCGACGCCTAGCGCAACCGCAGCGTCTGCTCGAGATACCGCGCCAGGCGCTCGGGCACGGCGGGCTGCATGCGGAACCCGACGTAGAGGTCGGGGCGGATGAGGTAGGCGCACTCGCAGGCCGCGCCGTAGCGGTGCTCCACCTCGCCCTCGGCGTCGAGGAGCACCGACAGCTCGCCGGGCAAGCTCGACGGCCGCACCGCGCGCGGGACCACCACGTGCACGCGCACCCGATCGCCGTGCTGCGCGTGCACCACCGCGGCGATCCGCGCGAGGTTGTCGTAGCCGTGCTCGGTCGCCGCGCGGCCGTCGAAGAGCAGCAGCGTGTGCGCGCCGCCGCCGAACAAGGTCGACAGCCGCGTCTCCTTGCCGTCGAGCAGGCACAGCGCATCGGGGGCGCGCGCCCCGGCGTGGGGCGCGGCGTGGAACTCGCGCCAGGCGCGGATGGTCGGCCCCTCGCCCGCGGCCTCGTCGCCGACGCGCGCGGTGAACAGCGACTCCTGGAAATCCTCGACGATGGGGCTCGTCTTGTAGTCGAGATCGAGCTCGGCGATCGACCGCATGATCCGCTGCTGCACGACCTCGAGGCTCGACATGAAGTGGGCGATCCGGTCGCGCACCGCGCGGGCGACCGGGCTCTTGAAGGTGCCGACCCGCGTCGCGAGCTCGGTCGAGCGGAGGAGCGCCGCGCCGACCTGGTGCCGCTCGGCGTGGTAGCTGTCGAGCAGCACCTCGTGGGCGTGGCCGCCGATCACCAGCGCGAGCTTCCAGGCGAGGTTGTGGGCGTCCTGGATGCCGGTGTTCATGCCCTGGCCACCGGCGGGGCTGTGGATGTGCGCGGCGTCCCCGGCGAGGAACACGCGGTCCTTGCGGTAGGCGGAGACCTGCCGCGAGTGCACCCGGAAGCGCGCGAGCCACGCGGGGTCGAAGGCGATGGCGCCACCCGGCGCGCGCCGATCGAGGCACTCCTGCAGCTCCTCGAGCCCGAGCGGACCGTCCTCGTCGACCGCACTCGTCGCGATGAGGCGGAACCGGTCGTCGGGCATGGGGAAGCAGGCGAGCATCCCCTCTTCGGTGAAGTAGGTGGTGATGAGCTCGCGCGGGATCGCGGGCGCGCGCAGGCGCACGTCGGCGAGGAAGAAGCCCTCGGGGAACTGCTCGCCCGCGAACTCGAGCCCGAGCTTCTTGCGCACGAGCGAGTGGGCGCCGTCGCAGCCGACCACGTGACAGGCCTCGATCGTCTCGGAGGAACCGTCGGGGAGGCGCAGGGTCGCGCGCACGTGATCCTCGTGCTGCACGAGGTCGGTCAGCTCGACGCCGCGCTCCACTTTCACGCCGTGGGACTGCAGCGCCCACTCGAGGTGTCGCTCGGTCTCGTACTGCGGGATGGCGAGCGCGAAGGGGAAGCGGGTGTCGAGCTCGTCGAAGCTCGCAGACACGACGAGTCGCTCGCCCGAGTAGAGCCGGGCGCCACCGAGCTGGTGGCCAGAACGCAGGAGCTCCGGCGCGATGCCGAGCGAATCGAGGATCTCGAGGGTGCGCGCGTGGAGCACGATGGCGCGCGAGAGCTTGCTCGCCTCGGGCGCGCGGTCGATCACCCGGACGCGGACCCCCCGCCGCGCGAGCTCGGTGCCGAGGACCAGGCCCGTGGGCCCCGCGCCCACGACCAACACCGCGGAGACGTCGGACATTGCGCCCTCCAACCCTCTCGGGTCGCGTGTGGGATCAGTGATGGGCGGCCGGCGCCGAGGCGACCGGCTTGGCCGCGCCCGGCTCGACGGCCGAGCTCGCGCCACTCGCGCTGCCCGCCGCCCACGGCGAGCCCCAGCGCTCGGCCTTGTCACAGCCGAACAGGGCGGGCCCGAGGGCGAGGGCGAGCGTGACGAACGTGAAGGAGATCGAGCGGAACATGGCGCCCGGAACCTAGCACGAGCCTGGGTTCAGCGGCGAGACCCGGGGACTTGCTCCAGCAAGGGCCGCGCGAGGGCCCGCTCGAGGATGCGGACGGCGATGCGCGCGTCGTCGGAGCGCTCGACCAGGGAGCGGTGGTCGCCCTCGGCCGCGCCGGTCCGCGCATCGCCCGCCGCGTGCGCGTCCTCGATGCGCATGCGGGCAGCGAGTCGCAGCGCGCGGGCACGGACGGCGTCGGCCTCGGCCCGCGCGTCGGCGAGGTCGAGGTGGCCGCGGTGCACGTCGATCACCGCCGAGAAGAACAGGTTCCCGCCGAGCAGCGCCCGCGCGCGCGCGAACGACTGACGGGCCTGGTCCCGGAGCTCGAGCGAGGCGAGCACCGCCCCCCGCACCCCCTCGAAGATGCCCTCCACCCGCAGGTCGCCGACCTCGCCGCTCGCGACGGCTGCGCGGCGGAGCAACGACTCCGCCTCGTTCAAGCGCCCCGCGTCGAAGGCGAGCACGCCCAGGTAGGCGATGACGATGCGGTGGGCCCGGTGCATGCGCAGGGCGCGCGTGAGATCGCGAGCCCGATCGTAGAGGGTGTGGGCCGCCTCGAGCTCACCTTGCTCGAGGTAGTACGAGCCGAGGCTCATCGCGGAGCGGGCCTCGGCGGGCCCGTCGCCGGCTGCCACCGCGAGCGCGAGCGCCGCCTCGAGGTGGCTGCGCGCGGCCTCACCGTCACCGAGCGACTGGTGCACGGAGCCGAGCTGCTGGAGCACCCCCGCGGTGGCCGGTCGATCGCCACGAGCCCGCGTGAGCTCGAGCGCACGCTGGAACCGCGTCAGCGCTTCGCTCATCTCGCCGAGCTGGAAGCACGCCTGACCGATGGCGTGCTGGAGCTGGCTCTCGAGCCGCAGGTCGCCCGAATCCAGCGCGAACTGGAGGGCCTGCTCGCCAGCCACCCGCACCTCCGAGAGCCAGCCAAGGCTCAGGAGGGCCCGCGCACGGACGGCGTGGGCGTGGGCCACGAGCACCGCAGGGATGGTGCCGTCGTCGAGGGCCAGGGCCTGGTCGACCCACGCGAGCTCGGTGCCCGTGATCCCCGCACCGCGAGAGACCACGTCGAGCGCCCAGGCGAGGCCGAGCACCAGGGCGGGCTCGTTGCTACGCGCCGCGAACGCCATGGCGGCGTCGAGGTTGTCGCGGTCGCGCAAGACGTCGGCGAGCCAGGCCGAGCCCCGCTCCGGGTCGACGCGCACGACCGCCTCGGCGAGGCGTCCGAAGAAGTGCGCGTGCCGCTCGTCCACCTCCCAGGTGGAGAGCGAGGCCTCCAGCACCTCGGCCGCGTGGCTGCGCACGCAGGCGCCCATGGCGAAGCGGAGCGGCGCGAGCTGGGTCGTGGAGAGGAGGTTGCGCCGCGCGAGCGACACCACGACATCGGCCGCGTCGACCCCCTCGTCGAGCCGCACCACGGCCCGCACGGCGTCGAGCCCGAAGCTGCCCGCGAACACCGAGCACTGCGCGAGACACGCCTGCTCGGCGCGGGGCAGCAGTGCGAAGGCCGACGCGATCGCCGCCGCCGCCGCCGCCTCGGGGGTCGGGTTCTCGAGCGGGCGGGAG
>CAZUZY010000012.1:0-53856 GCA_964624885.1 uncultured Polyangiales bacterium
GCCCGCGCCGATCGCGGCATGGAGGGTCGCACCGCCGGCACCGACGGCTGTCGCACCCGCCCCGGTGGCCTGCGCGCCGACGCTCGCGTACGGTCCCGTCGTGCCCACGCGGCGCGTGGCCCCGACGCTGGACGACCTCCCTGTCGTCCCCCCCGAGTGCCCACGCTGTCGGCACCGGATCCCTCCGGGCTACACCGAGTGTACGGCGTGTGGCCTGCCCCTGGTCTGAACCTCTCGCGAAGGATTCCCCGATGCCCGACGACCAGAGAAGAGCCATCCTCGCGCGTCGCGCGAAGTTCCTCGCCGCCGCGATCGCGACCACGCTGCCCGCCACCGCGTGCGAGAAGGACAAGCCCAAGACCGAGGAGCCCGAGGCGCGCCCGCAGGCCTGCCTCAAGACGGCGGAGGGCCCGAGCGACGACAAGCACAGCGGCCAGCACGCACCCGTGGCCGACGCCGGCCCCGACGCCAAGCCCGACGCGAAGTGAGGTCCGCGCGGCGCCGCCGTGCGCTATGGTCGGCCCGATGGCCCATCTGGCCGCGTGGACGGGCTGGCTCGCCGCCATCTCCATCGTGCTCTCGGCGCTGGTACCGCTGATCCATCGCCTCCGCGTGGGCAAGCGGGGGGCGCCCACCTCGCCGTCCGTGCGCCTGCACGTGACCTTCGGCTTCGTCACCTCGTGCGTGGCGTTCGGGCACACGCTCACCATCGTGCCGGCGCTGGGCTCAGAGGCCGCGACCGCGGGCGGCATGCCGGCGCTGCTCCCGGGCGGGCTCGCCTTCTTCCTGCTCGTGGCGCACGCCGGCATCGGGCTCCAACTCCGCAACGAGAAGCTGCGGGATCGCGCCCAGAAGCGCCGCGCGCACATGATCACCGCGGTCTCGATCGTGGTGATGGTCGGTGCGCACGCCTGGGCGCTGCTGCGCGCGCACTGAGCGCGCGCGGGCTTCAGGGCCCGCCCTCTGGTCCGTTCTGGTCAGGGAGGATGCGCATCGTGTTCGACGAGACCGCGTGGCCGTTGGTCCGCATCACCATGCGGGGCTCGGCCACCACCGAGGAGTTCGCGGCCTACCTCGAACGCCGCACCCGGCTGCTCGATCGCGGCGTCCCGCACGCGACGGTGCTCGACGCGCGTCAGGCGGTGGTGCCTCCCCGCGCGCAGCGCGAGCAGCAGGCGCGCTGGATCGCCGAGCACACGCTCCGCCTCCGCGCGCTGTCGCGCGGCATCGCCTACGTGTTCGAGAGCTCCTCGTTCCGGTTCGTCCTGAGCAGCATCTTCGTGCTGTCGCCGCCGCCGAGTCCGTACCTCGTGACGGCTTCCCTCGACGAGGCCACGCAGTGGGCGCGCGAGTGCCTCGGAGCGCGCGCGCTCGCCGGCTGATCGCGACGCAGAACCCGCAGCGCGGCGCAAACCGATCGCGGGCTGCGCGCGTTGAGACACGCGCGTGATCGTGACTACGGTGGAGTCGTCATGGACACCGTGACCCACGAGGACAAGCCTCGGCTGATCCTCACCGGCGCGTCCGGATTCCTCGGCCGCAGGCTGCTCAAGCAGCTCCACCACCGCTACCACATCATCGCCATCGATCGCCGCAGCCGCTCCGAGGCCGCGCTCGCCGGCCTCTCCAACGTCGAGTGGCACGGCATCGACATCGCGGACGAGTCGGCGGTCGCCACCACCTTCGACCAGATCCGCCGCGAGGGCTCGGCGAAGGCGGTCATCCACCTCGCGGCCTGGTACGACTTCACCGGCGAGGAGCACGTCGAGTACACCCGCACCAACGTGGACGGCACGCGCCTGCTCCTGCAGGCGTGCGAGCCGCTCGGCCTCGAGCGCTTCGTGTTCGCGAGCTCCCTCGCGGCGTGCAGCTTCCTCTCGAGCGAGCCGCTCACCGAGGCGAGCCCGACCGAGGGCGACCACGTCTACGCCCGCTCCAAGCGCGCCGGCGAGGCGCTGATGCGCGAGACCAAGGTGCCCACCTGCATCGTGCGGCTCGCGGCGCTGTTCTCCGACTGGTGCGAGTACCCGCCGCTCTACGTGTTCCTCGAGACCTGGCTCTCGCGGAGCTGGAACCGCAGCGTGCTCGGGGGCCGCGGCACGACCTCGGTCCCCTACCTGCACGTGCGCGACGCCGCCGACTGCTTCATCCACGCGGTCGAGCGGGGCAAGCAGCTCGAACACGCCGAGGTGCTGCTCGCCTCGCCCGACGGCGCCATCGATCACGGGCAGCTGTTCGCCACCACCACCGAGTACGCCGAGGGGGTGCCGCGCAAGGCGTGGCACGTGCCCGCCGCGCTCGCGTGGGTCGGGATGTGGGGCCGCGATCTCGCGGGCCGGATCGTCGGCCAGCGCCCGTTCGAGCGCGCGTGGATGGCCGACTACATCGACACCCAGCTCCGCGTCGACGCCCACAAGACCCGCGAGCGTCTGCGGTGGGCGCCGCGCCCGCGCCTCGGCGTGCTGCAGCGGCTGCCGTTCATGGTCGAGAACATGCGCGCGAACCCCGAGGAGTGGACGATGCGCAACCGCGAGGCCATGAGCCCCGTGGAGGTGAAGGCGAACTACCGCATCTACCGCCTGCTCGAGAAGCACCAGGAGGAGATCGAGTCCCGGTTCCAGCGTCTGCTCGCCGGCGAGGGTGGCGCGCGGATCCCGCACTACGCCGCGCTCGACGACGACGAGCGACGGTGGACGAGCCGGGTCGCCATGCGCAACCTCATCCACGCCGTGCGCACCGGCGAGCGCAACACGTTCATGCAGTTCGCCCGCGACGTGGCCCTTCGCCGGAGCCAGCAGGAGTTCTCCCGCGACGAGCTCGTCCAGGCCCTGCGCGCGCTCGACTGGATCTGCCTCGAGGTGCTGCGCGGCGACCCGGAGGGCGCGCTGCTCGGCCGCGCGCTCCACGACTACGTGACCATGTCGATCGAGTTCGGCATCGACCGCGTGCTCGAGGTCTACGAGGACGCCGACACCGGCGCCTGGCACTGAAGGACTGGCTCAGCGCCAGCCGCGACGGCGCGAGACGCCGAGGAGGTTGAGCGGCTCCTCGCTGGCGCGGAACGTGAGCACGTCGCCGAGCGTGGCCTCGTGCACCTCGTGCGGACCGTCGACGAACACGCGGCCGTCGGCGGTCTTCATGCGCACGACGAGCTCCTGGTCGGGCGCGACGAGCCCGCGCGGGAAGCGGAGCGACTCGCCCGCCGGCGTGTACGGCTCGCGCACCACGAACTGCAGCTTGTCGCTGGCGAGCGGCAGGATGCGGCCGCCCGCGCTGCGCTGCGCCGCCGTCGAGCCCGCAGCCGGGCCGATCCAGATGCCGGACGACTTCTGCTCCTCGACCACGCCGCGGTGCTGCAGGAGATAGCGGGTGGTGGCCGCCGGCGACGCCGAGCACACGAGGGCCTCGTTGAGGACCCGCTGGCTGAGGAGATCGCCGTTGCGCTCCACGCGCATGCGACGGAGCCGCACCGCCGCGAGCTCCCCCTCGAGCGCGCGCGCGAGGGTCGCGTGGATGCTGCCGAGCCGCCCTCCACAGAAGAACCCGACCGAGAAATCCGGCGCGCTGTTGATCGCGAGCACCGGGGTGTCGCCGATGGCGTGCGAAGCCGCGAGCAAGGTGCCGTCGCCGCCGAGCGTGACCACCAGCGCCGGCCTCCGCCCGCTCGGCCGCGTGGAGTCGTGGACGGAGGTGGAGGGCAGGAGCCCCTGGGCCGGGTGATCGATGACGACGCGGAACTCGTCGAGCGCCGCCGCCACGACCATCCGCACCTCGCACCCGAGCGCGAGCAGCGCTGCGTGGAGCTCGGCGAGCGCCTGCTCGTGCTGCTCGTGGGCACCGCGCATGCGCGCGACGGTGGCGTCGTTCTTGGCCAGCAGGTCGTGCACCCGGGCGTAGCCGTGCTCGTCCTCCCGCTCGAGGTGGACGCGGAGCGCCGACTTCTTGGCGAGGACGAGGACGAAGGTCACAACAGCTTCATCCTGCCACGAGACGCGCGAAGCGCCGCACGCCGATCTCGGTCTTCACGTCGGGCAGGAGGCCGCGGTCGCACCAGTCGAGGGCTGTCTCGAGGCTCACTTCGAGGATTCTCGCGCCCTTCTCGAGGGGGCCGTCCCCGTGGGGGACCGCCGGTCTGTCGCGTGGATCGACCTCGGCATGGAAGAGGTGGATGCACTCGCCGATGACCCCGGCGGTCGGGAAAAGGACACCGCCGAGCGGGTGGACGACCCCTGCGCCGATGACCAGGCCCACCTCCTCTTCGGTCTCGCGGATCACGCACGAGACGAGGCCCTCGGCGGTCTTCTCGGTCGCCTCCACGAGCCCGGCCGGGATCTCCCACAGCTCCCCCTGGGCCGCCCCTTCGGGGAGGCCGACGGCCGGCGCGACCAGCGGATCGGGCCGCATCGCGAGCGGCACCCGGATCGCCGAGCGGAGGATCACGTGGCGACGCCCGTCCCGCAGGAAGTGCAGCACCACCGCCACCGCGTCCTGGTTCCAGCGCTCCACGACGTCGTACCGGAACGGCGCGCTCGGGGCGGGCTCGTCGGGATACCGCGCCACGAACGAGCGCCGCTTCACCCGCAGGTAGCCCTCGTCGGGACGGCTCGTCGCGGTGTGATCCTCGACCACCTCGAGGCCGATGCCGGGCAGTCGCGGGGGCAGGTCCATGCGTCCATTCTCGGGCCGGTTCCGTCCAGCGTCGAGGGCCGTGAGGTCCGGAGCGCACGACAGATCGCCGAGCGCCGCGGAACGTTGAATAAACCGCCGCGTCATCTCGTATCCTCCGTCGACCAACCCGCACCCTGGGGGCTCCATGCGTCTTCATCCTTCCCTGTTCTCCCGCGTCGCCGTCGGCGCCGTCCTGTCGTTCGCCGTCGCCGCGTGTGCCGGCACGCCCTCGGGCAAGGCCACGGCGGGCAGCGGCGCCAAGGAGAACCAGATCCCCACGGGCATCCCCACGGTGATCCCGACCAACATCCCCGGTGTCCCCACCGTGGGCGGCGT
Source organism: uncultured Polyangiales bacterium (assembly GCA_964624885.1). Lineage (GTDB taxonomy): Bacteria > Myxococcota_A > Polyangia > Polyangiales > JADJMO01 > JADJMO01. Next base: position 5,005 of record CAZUZY010000012.1, read on the forward strand.
CCCGACGCCGGGAGGCCCGGCCGACGCCGAGGGCCTCAACTGGAAGCTCCCCCCGTGCCCGCCGTCGATGCCCGGCTTCGTGGGCCTCGCGCTCACCGGCTCCATCCTCATGCCCAAGGGCGACATGGCGCTCGGCGCCGCCAAGGTCACCCTGGTGAACAACCTCGGCGCGGAGACGGCGACCACCATCAGCGACGGCTGCGGCCGCTTCCGCTTCGACGGCATCCTGCCCGGCGTCTACAAGGTCAAGTTCGTCGTCCGCACGTTCAAGGGCGAGCAGACGGTCAACGTCCCCCCCGGCGGCACCAACGTCGACATCCGCGTCGACATCAAGTTCCTCCAGATCGGCGTGTTCAAGGGCACGTGGGACCACGTCGAGAACATCCTCGACAAGGTCGGCGTCCCCTACACGATGATCCCGGCCGACAAGATCAACACGACGGACTTCTCCAAGTTCAACATCGTGTTCATCAACTGCCACGACCCGAGCCCCACCCAGCTGAACAGCACGGTGCAGGAGAAGCTCAAGGGCTTCGTGGGCGGTGGCGGCGCGCTCTACGTGTCCGATCGCGCGCTCCCCTACATCACCACCACCTGGCCGGGCATGGTGAAGGACCTCGGCAACACGGGCAACGCCGGCACCAAGAAGCACACGGTGTTCGACTTCCAGCTCGGGAGCTACCTGCGCGGCGCGATGAACGTGCCGATCATCTACGACATGGGCGCCTGGCGCCGCCTCGACAAGTCGCAGCCCGCGAACACGCTGCCGCTGCTCCGTGACCAGCAGACGCAGGAGCCGGCCATCGTCACGTTCGGCTACAACAACGGGTTCGTCGGCTACACGACCTACCACCAGGGCGCGCAGATGAACGACGCGATGACGTTCAGCCTCGTGTTCTTCATCACGCGGCTCTGAGCCGTACCGTCTCCTCGGAGACTTCGAGGCCCGTCGGTGTCCACCGGCGGGCTTCGTCGTCTTCAGTACACCCGCGCGGACAGCGTCTTCAGCGCCTTCTTGCCCGCCGCGGTCAGCGCGTTCCCGGAGATGTGGAGCGCCCGCAGCCGTGGGCCCGCCGCCTTCGCCAGCGCGTGGGCCGCCACATCCGTCAGCTTGTTCTTCCGCAGGTCCAGTGCCCCGAGGCGGGCCCACAGTGGCGAGGCAACAAGGGCATCCACGTCCGCGTCGACGAGCCCGCACCCCTCGAGCCCGAGCACGTCGAGCTCGGGTGCCGCGGCGCCGATCCACCCCGCGAGGCTTCCGCCGAGGGGATTCCCCGACAGCTCGAGCACCGCGAGCCGCGGACACCGCTCGAGGATTCCACCCGCATTCGTCAGGCCATTCTTGCGTAGATCGAGCGCGCGCAGTCGTCGTGTGAAGGCGGCGTCGATCAGCATGCGGCTCCCCTCGTCGCCGATCTTCCCGTGCCGCACCGCGAGCACCTCGAGCGAGGGGAGCTCGTGCGCCGCGAGCGCGCCCGCGCCTGTGACCCCGAGCCGGGTGTCGATCAGCTGCAGCTCCCGGAGGCCGCGCATCTGCCCCAGCACCGCGCGCGTGGAGTCCGCCTCGAGCTTGAAGCCACAGACGACGAGCCCCTCCAGAGTCTCGCGGCACGGCGCGCCCGCGAGCGCCACCAGCTCGTGCGGCCCACCGGCGTGGTTGAGTGCGAGGCGTCGCAGCCCGGAGAGCTCGGCGAGGCCGGCGACCGCGGGCAGCTGCAGGCCAGGGACCATCGGCAGGTAGAGGTCGCGCAGGCGGGCGGCCTCCGGCACGGCCCACATCGCGCGGATCCGCCGCTCGTTCGGCGCGTCCTCGAAGTGGTGCACCGTCTCGAGGAGCGGCGCCGCGGCGAACGCCTGCGCGAGCGTCTGCGTCCTCTTGCCGAACCCCAACTGGTCGACGAACCCGCGGCGGAACACCCAGGCGTCCTTCGCGAACGTCCAAGCCTCACCGGCCCACGCCTTGCCGTGGTCGCGCAGGAGCTCGGTCTCGCGCCGCAAGAGCTTCGCCACGCGCGCGGACGTCTTGGCCTCGCTCGCGAGCCCGTCGCGCAGCCAGTCACGGAAGATGCGTGGTGGACCGAGCCCGAGGCGCTCGGTCTCGCACTGGATCGAGATGAACTCGCCGCGCGGATCGCCCTGCTCCTGCAAGGCGTCCGCGAGGACGAGGCGGGGCGCGTCGTCGTCCCTCTGGGCGACGATCGCGTCCAGCTTCACTTGGTCAACGAGCGGAGCACCGTCTGCAGGATGCCGCCGTTCTTGTAGTAGAGGACGTCGACCGGCGTATCGAGGCGCGCGATCGCGGTGAACGTGATCTCGGTGCCGTCCGGCTTCTTGGCGGTGACCTTCAGCGCCTGCTTCGCCTGGATCGAGTCCGAGACGCCGTGGATGGTGAAGCTCTCCTTGCCGGTGAGGCCGAGCGACTCGGCGTTCTTGCCCGCCTCGAACACGAGCGGCAGGACGCCCATGCCGACGAGGTTGCTGCGGTGGATGCGCTCGAAGCTCTCGGCGATGACCGCGCGGACGCCGAGGAGCAGGGTGCCCTTGGCCGCCCAGTCGCGCGAGCTGCCGGTGCCGTACTCCTTGCCCGCGATGACCACGAGCGGGGTGCCCTCGGCCTTGTAGCGCTCGGCCGCGTCGTAGATGGCCATCTGCTCGCCGCTCGGCTGGTGGAGGGTGAGCCCACCCTCGACGCCGCCCAGCATCAGGTTCTTGAGGCGGATGTTGGCGAACGTGCCGCGCACCATGATGCGATCGTTGCCGCGGCGCGAGCCGTAGGAGTTGAAGTCCTCCTTGGTGACGCCGGCGGCCTCGAGGAACTTCGCCGCGGGCGAGCCCTTGGCGATGTCACCCGCGGGCGAGATGTGGTCGGTGGTGACCGAGTCGCCGAGCAGCGCGAGGCAGCGCGCGTTCTCGATGCCCTTGAGCGGCGCGGGCTCGCGGGTGAGGCCCACGAAGAACGGCGGCTCCTGGATGTAGGTGCTCGCGGCGTCGAAGGCGTACAGATCGCTCTCCTTGGAGTCGATCGCGTTCCACTCGGGCGAGCCGTTGAACACGTCGGCGTAGGCCTTGTCGAACATGGCCGGGGTGATGGCCTTCTCGACCGCCTCGTTGACCTCCTGCTGGGTCGGCCAGATGTCGGCGAGGAACACGGGCTTGCCGTCCTTGCCGGTGCCGATCGGCTCCTTCACGAGGTCGATCGCGGTCGTGCCGGCGAGGGCGTAGGCCACGACGAGCGGCGGGGAGGCGAGGTAGTTCGCCTTCACGTGCGGGTTCACGCGGCCCTCGAAGTTGCGGTTGCCGGAGAGCACCGCGCTCGCCACGAGGGTGCCCTCGTTGATGCCCTTGACCACCTCTTCGGGGAGCGGGCCGCTGTTGCCGATGCAGGTGGTGCAGCCGTAGCCGACCACCTGGAAGCCGAGCGCGTCGAGCGCCTCGTTGCAGCCGGCCGCGCGCAGGTACTCGGTGACCACCTTGGAGCCGGGGGCGAGCGAGCTCTTGACCCACGGCTTGCGGGTGAGGCCCTTGGCCACGGCCTTCTGGGCGAGCAGGCCGGCGGCGAGGAGCACGCCCGGGTTGCTGGTGTTGGTGCAGCTCGTGATGGCGGCGATGACCACGGCGCCGTGGCCGATGGTGCTCTTCTGGCCGTCCTTCTCGACGGTGCCGGTGGCGCCGAGCTGCGCGTCGGTGAGGCCGAACCCGCGCTCCTTGACCGGGGCGACGAGGGCCTTTTCGAACGAGTCCTTCATCGCCGAGAGGGCGACACGATCCTGCGGGCGCTTCGGGCCGGCGAGCGAGGGCTCCACGGTGGCGAGGTCGAAGTCGAGGACGTCGGTGAACTCGGGCTCGGGCGAGTCGTCGGTACGGAACAGGCCCTGGGCCTTGGTGTAGGCCTCGACGATCGCGGCGGCCTCGCCGCGACCGGTGCGGCGCAGGAAGTCGATGGTCACCGCGTCGACGGGGAAGAAGCCCATCGTCGCGCCGTACTCGGGCGCCATGTTGGCGATGGTCGCGCGGTCGGCGAGCGCGAGCGCGCCCATGCCGGGGCCGAAGAACTCGACGAACTTCTCGACGACGCCCTTCTTGCGCAGCACCTGGGTGATGGAGAGGACGAGGTCGGTCGCGGTGACCCCCTCCTTGAGCTTGCCGTGGAGGCGCACGCCGATGACCTGCGGCGTGACCATGTACATCGGCTGGCCGAGCATCGCGGCCTCGGCCTCGATGCCGCCGACGCCCCAGCCGAGCACGCCGAGGCCGTTGATCATCGTGGTGTGCGAGTCGGTGCCGACGACGGTGTCCGGGTAGGCCACGCCGTCCTTCACGATCACGCCCTGCGCGAGGTACTCGAGGTTGACCTGGTGCACGATGCCGGTGGCCGGCGGGACGGCGCGGAAGTTCTCGACGTTCTTCTGGCCCCAGCGGAGGAACGCGTAGCGCTCCTTGTTGCGGTGGAACTCGAGCTTGGCGTTCAGCGAGGCCGCGTTGGCGCTCGCGAAGTGGTCGACCTGCACGCTGTGGTCGATGACGAGGTCGACGGGGACCAGCGGGTTGATCTTCTTGGGGTCGCCGCCGAGGGCCGCGACGGCCGCGCGCATGGCCGCGATGTCGACGACCACCGGCACGCCCGTGAAGTCCTGCAGGATCACGCGGGCCGGCTTGAACGGCAGCTCCACCGGCTCGGGGGCCTTGGCGTTCCACGCGGCGAGGCGCTTGATGTCGGCCTCGGTGACGCTGAAGTCGTCGCAGTTGCGCAGGACCGCCTCGAGCAGCACCCGGATCGAGTAGGGCAGCTTGCTCAGGTTCGGCGCGACGCCTTGCTCGGCGAGCGCGGCGAGCCGGTAGTAGTCGTAGGACTTGCCGGCGGCCTGGAAGGAGGCGCGGGCGCCGAAGGGGTTCTTGGCGGTCATGCGCGGGTTCTGGTGAGCGCGCCGCGCGGCGTCAAGACGGGGGCCGTGGGCCGGGCGACCCACCGCGAAAACCGCTTGCCGAAGCGCCTACTTCAGGCGCATCGCCATGACGCTACCCTGGAAGAACGTGGTGCCCGGGCCCTCGTTCGTCCAGTAGACGTAGTTGCCGTCGGTCGCGACGTAGGCGCAGCCGATCTGCTTGTCGGCGAGGAGGGTCGAGCCGGCCGGGTCGCCACCGATCTTGATGCGCCGCAGCTGCCCGTCGGTCGCCGAGTTGCACCAGTAGACGTAGGTGTCGTCGATGGCGATGCCGAGGGGCACGGCCTGCTTGTCGGCGAGCACTGTGGGCGAACCCGGCGTGGTGCGCGGGATCTGGAGCACGAGGCCCGTGTTCTTGACCGTCCAGTAGACGTTGTTGGCGTCGACCGCGACCACGAGGGCGGTGTCCTGCGCGATGGCGAGCACCCGCTTCGTGTCGTCGGGCCCCGCGTCGGGGACGAAGGTGGGGGTCTTGGAGTGCTCGTAGATGTTGCCGCCGACCGCGTACGTGGAGACGTAGAGCTTGTCGGAGAACTGGGAGAGGCCCCACGGCTGACCGTCGCCCGAGGCGACCATGAAGACGGTCGCCGCCGAGCCGGGGCTTTCGGCCTTGCCCTGGCGGCGAATGGTGAGATCCCGGTCGTTGGTCCAGTAGACGTGCGTCGCGTCGAGCAGGATGTCGCGCGGGTGTCGCTCGTCGATGGCGAACATCTCGGTGGGGCCGCCCGCGAGGGGGACCCGCACGATCTTGCTCGCGTCGACGAACAGGCTCGTGAAGTAGACGTGGCTGGCGTCGACGGCGAGGCGCTCGGGGCTCGACATGCCGGAGGCGAGGGTCTCGGCCTTGGTGATGGGCTTGGCGGTGCGCGCCAGCCGGAGCACGGCGCCGTCCTTGTTGTTGACCCAGTAGACGTACTTGCTGTCGAGGGCGATGCCGAGGGGGTGGTTCTGCTTGTCCTGGATGACCACCGGCTTGAGCAGCGGGAAGTCGTCGGGCGCGTCGGCCGCGTCCTTCGCGTCGGCCCCCCCGTCCTTGGCGTCGGTTCCGCCGACGTCGCCGGCGTCCGGATCGGGCGCGACCGGCGCGTGCGCTTCGTCGCTGCACGAGGCGATCGCCAGCCCCACCAACCCGATCGAGAGCCCGAGAGGAACGACCCGCCACCACCCCGAAGCAGCCATACGAGGAGCCTAGCAGGAGAGGACGAGCTTGCCGAAGGACTGGTCGGCCTCCATCAAGCGGTGCGCCTCGCTCGCCTGCGCGAGGGGGAGCACCTGCTCGACGACGGGGCGCACGAGCCCGCGCGCCACCAGCGGCAGCACGTGCTTGGCGAAGCGCTGCATGGCGGTGATCTTCTCCTCGAGCGGCCGCGCCCGGAGGACGGTCCCGAAGAGGCGCAGGCGGTGGCGGAGGAGCAGCCCGAGATCCAGCTCGGTGGTGCGGCCTCCCGTCAGCCCGACCAGCACGTGACGCCCCCGCGGGGCGAGGCACCGGAGGCTCTCGGCGACGTAGGCGCCACCGACCAGGTCGAGCACGAGGTCCACCTCGCCGACCTCTTCGGCGAACTTCGGTCCACGGGCGAGGACGCCTTGGTCGAGGCCGAGGGCCGTGGCGCGCTCGAGCTTCGAGGCGGTGCGGCTCGTGCCGACCACGGTGGCCCCGAGCGCGTGGGCGATCTGCAGCGCCGCGGTGCCGACGCCGCTGCCGACCGCGTGCACGAGGACCCGCTCCCCGGCCGCGAGACCTCCCTGATCGACCATGGCGTCGAACGCGGTGATGCAGGCCTCGGGCAGCGCGGCCGCGTCCTCGAAGGAGAGTCCCTCCGGCATGCGCACGACGGTCCGCGCCGGGAGCACCACCTGCTCCGCGTAGGTCCCGCCCCCTGCCAGGCCGAGGACCCGATCGCCGACCGCGAGTCCGGTGACCCCCTCGCCCAGGGCGTCGACGACGCCGGCGTACTCGAGCCCCGGGATGTCCGCGGGAGCGTCGGCCGGGGCCGGGTAGAAGCCACGGCGCTGGAGCAGGTCGGCGCGGTTGACGGCCGTCGCGTGGACCCGCACCCGGACCTCGCCCCTCTGCGCCACCAGGTCGGGCACCTCACGCAGCTCCAGGACCTCAGGCTCTCCCGGGCGGGCGATGACGATGGCTTTCATGGCCCCTCGGATAGCGCCGAACCGAACGCGCCCCCACAGGCCGGAAGACAGGGACCCGAGTCAAACGGTTTGGCTCGGGACGCGCCCCCATGGGCGCGAAACCCGGCCGCAGGCCGGAAGGAGCACAACCCAACCCTCACCCTTGCGTAGGGGTTAGATGACCACTACACCTTGGGGGAGGAGAACCCGATGATCGCGATGACCGACAAGGCCGCCGAGAAGGTGAAGGAGATCGCCAAGGACGAGAACCTGGAGGGTCAGGGCCTCCGGCTGCGCGTCATCGGCGGCGGCTGCTCGGGCTTCACCTACGATCTGTACTTCGAGGACGCCCCCACCGACATGGACGAGCAGTTCGAGTCGCACGGCATCAAGCTGTTCATCGACCCGCTCAGCGTGCAGTACCTCGACAACACCGAGATCGACTACGTCGAAGGCCTCCACGGGTCGGGGTTCAAGTTCAACAACCCGAACGTCAAGGGCACCTGCGGCTGCGGGAGCAGCTTCTCGGCCTAGGTTTCGCGCTCTCGCGCCGGGCTACTCGCCCTTGGCGCGCTTGACCGAGGCCAGGTACCAGTTGCGAGCGATCGCGTCCTTCGGCTGCTGGCCGAGGTGCAGGCGGAACAGATCCGTCGCCGCGTCGTACTGGCCGAGCCGGAAGAGCATCGCGCCGCGGGACAGCAGGAACGGGAACGCGCCGAGCAGCGGCCTCGTGCCCCCCGAAGGGTCGAGCACCCGATCGAGGGTGATGAGCCGGTCGAGCATGACCAGGCGGCGCCGATCGACCGCGCCCTCCCACGAGCCCGCTTCGTCGAGGTCGGCCTGCCGCACCACGGGGTGCACGAGCAGGAACGACAGGAGCGCCCGCAGCTCGGCCGGATCGAGCGGCAGGGTGGTCTGCCCGTAGCAGACCGCGGCCGGCGCGCTGTCGCAGTCCTCGAGCCCGAACACCACCGCGTCCCAGTGCAGCTTGAACCGCGCGCGCAGCAGGTTCTCGGGCACGTGCGGCTGCCCGCTCGTGGCGAGCCAGCCGTTGCGCTCGAGCACCCCCAGCAGCGCGCCGCCGAGCGACGTCAGCGGCACCGTGTGCTCGCCGAAGCGAGCCGAGCGGCGCAGCTCGCGCACGAACGACTCGGCCTGGTAGGCGCGCAGATCGGCGAGCGCGGCATAGGCCGCGCGGTCGGACCCCACGCGCGCGCGGAGCACGCCGAGGGTGGCGCGGAGCTCGTTGGAGAGGCCCTCCCGCTCCTCGGCGCTCACCGGCACGCCGGCGCTCGCGGCCAGGTTCCACGCCACGAAGGCGGAGCCCACGGCGCGGACGTCCGCCGGGAGCGGCTCGGCGGTGACCCGCGCGAACACCGCCGCGTCGGCGGCGGCGACCGGCTCGAGCGAGCGCAGCTCGACCGAGGGCAGCGGGGGGTCGGTCGGATCGACGGGGTGGGGGAGCACCACGAACGCCGAGGTGATCCCGAGGGCCACCCCCGCCGCCGACAGCGGCACGAGGGCCCGCAGGTCGCTCAGCTTTCCGACGCGCACGCCCCTTCATACGGCAAGCCGAGGCCCCCCGTCGAGCCAAGGCCCTCGACGCTCGCGCGTGGGTCTGGGAAGCTCGGCCCACCATGAGCGAGAAGCGGCTTTTCGAGCGCGCCCATTTCGACGGCGAAGTGAACGTGACCCACGCGGGCGGCAGCTTCGCCGCGCAGGTGCGCGACCTCTCCGTCGGTGGGGTCTACATCCTGTCGGAGCACAAGCTGGCTTTTGGCACCGACGTCAGCCTGTCGATGCTGCTCCCGGCGCTCGCCGAGCGCGGCAAGGGCCCGATGACCCTCACCGGCATCGTGCGCTGGACGCGCGACGACGGCTTCGGCGTGCAGTTCGGGCCCACCGGCGCCCTCGAGACCTGGGCGCTCGCCGACTACGTCGCGCGCAAGAACCACGGGATCTGAATGGCCGCGTCCAAGTCCGCCCCGTGCCCGTGCACGTCGGGCAAGGCCTACGGCGCCTGCTGTCAGCCGTTGCACGTGGGTGAACGCGAGCCGGAGCACGCCGAGGAGCTCCTGCGCTCGCGGTACGCCGCGTTCGCGCTCGGCGAGATCGAGTACCTCTGGAAGACGCTCCACCAGGACCACCCCGACCGCCAGAAGCCCATGGATCGCACGTTCATGGCCCTGCGCCTCGCGTCCTCGAGCCTCAAGTACCGCGGCCTCGTGGTGATCGAGACCAGCAAGCCCGACCGCGACGGCGTCGAGCGGGCGCTGTACCTCGCCCGCGTGTTCCGCCGCGGCGAGGACGTGTCGTTCCTCGAGCTCGCCGAGTTCCTGCCCGACGCCACGCCGACGACAGGGCGCGGCCTCCGCTACCTCGCCGGTCGCACCAAGGACGCGCCGAACATGACGGCGCCGCCCGCGGGCCTCACCATCGAGACGTTCTGAGCCGAGCGCCCCGTGCCGAACGACGCGTTCGACGAGCCCTCGTGGATGCTCGGCAACCTGGACGGCGAGATCGTCGGTGGCCCGCTCTCGCTCAACCAGGTGAAGAGCGGCCTCAAGGACCGCTCGATCGTCGGCACCGAGCTGCTCGCCCGCGCGGGGAGCTCGGCGTGGCGGCCGATCCACGAGGTGCTCGCCGATCCGCGCTCGCACATCTCTTCGAGCATCCCGCCGCCGCGCACCGATCGCTCGCACGGCGCCGAGTGGTACGTGCAGGTCCCCGGGCGCACCCCCGATGGTCCGCTCGCGACCGAGCTCGTGGTGCTCGGCGTGGTCGAGCGGCGCATCCCCGCCAACGCGCGGGTGTGCCTGGTGGGCGCCTCTGGCTGGAGCGACATCGCGAGCGTGAAGGAGTTCGCCAACGCGGTGCGCCCGCTCCTCTCCGGGAGCGCCAGCGGCTCGCAGCAGGCGCAGAAGAGCGCGCCGGATCGCCTGAAGATCGTGGTGATCGGGGCCCTGGTCGCCCTCGTGCTGCTCGGGCTCGTGCTGCTGATCGTGCTGTGGTGAGCGTCAGGCGGCGCGCGTGTCGAACGCCGCGCGATCGTGGACCGGCGGATCGAGTGGCACCCAGCCGTGCTTCTCGGCGAGCAGGTTGAACCGGCGCGTGAGGAAGCCGGGGATCATCAGCGCGAACGTACGGGCCAGGCGCATCGGATCGTCGACCGTCTTGACCATGCGCTCGTAGGTGGTGATGCCGTAGGCCTCCTTGAACGCCGCCGCCTGGTCGGGCCGCGCGACCCACGCCATGACGCCCGGCCGATCGGCCTCGGGGTGGAACTGCACGCCCTCGACCCCCGGTGCGAAATCGAAGGCCATCAGGGCCTCGCCCTTGCTGTGGCCGTCGCGGGACTCGCGCGCGAGCAGCGTGCCGCCGTGCCGGGCGAGCGCCGACTCGTCGAGGCCCACGGCCTCCCAGTTGCGGTGCTCGAACGCGAACAGCCGATCACCGAAGTCGGCGAGCAGCGGGTGCTCCCGGCCCTCGTCGGTGGTGTAGATCGGCATCACCCCGAACTTCCGCGTGGCGCGCGGGCGCAGATCGGCGACGTCGAAGTGACGCACCGCCATCTCGTACGAGTAGCAGACCGCGAACAGCCCCGGCCCGTGGCCCACCCCGCCGACCGCGGTGCGGATGTTCTCGTCGACCACGTGGTCGAGCAGGTCGCCGAAGTCCTCGACCCAGTCCTCGCCGTCGCCGTCGAAGGGCGAGCCCGGTCCACCCGAGCAGAGCAGCAGGTGACAGTCGCGCGGCGTGGCCTCGTCCTTGTCACGGGGCGAGACGTGGCTCCGGCTCATCTGGAGGCCGGGGTTCTTGGCCACGACCCGGGCCTCGAAATGGTCGAGCAGGACCCCGAGGCAACGGATGGCCTGGTTCGCGTGGCCGGCGTTCATGTCGACGATGCCGACACGCAAGTCTGCAGGCATGGGCCGGCGCAGTGTATCGCGGCGTTGCCGCCGCTCAACGAAAACGTCACGGTGTACCCACTGTGAGACCGATGGCGCCGACGTGGGTGTGTGCTGCGCTGCTCGTCGCGTGCACGTCGTCGCCGCGTGCGCCGACGCCGCAACCGGCCGTTTCCAGCGCGTCCGTCCCCGCGCCTTCGTCCAGTTCGTCCAGCTCTGGGACGGCGAGCGAAGGACTCGACGGTGGGGTGGAGGCCGCGGTCGTGGTCGCCCCGCTGCCCAAGCCACCGCCGACGGTGGTGGAGACCTGCACCCTGCCCGACGTCCCGCCCGAGGACGACCCGGACCTCGAGATCGACCTCGACGTGGTCTACGCCTCCCCCAAGGGCCAGCCGCAGCACCTCGACATCGCGCGGCCCAAGGCCAAGGGCCCCCACCCGCTCGTGGTGTTCGTGCACGGCGGCGGCTGGACGTCGGGCTCGCGCAAGCTGTTCCGCAAGGACATCCGGCGCCTCGCGTCGATCGGCTACGTCGCGGCCAGCATCGACTACCGCCTCGCGAACAAGCCGCAGAACGTGTTCCCCGCCGGCATCGCCGACGTGCGCTGCGCGCTCAAGTTCCTGCGCAGCGAGGCCAAGACCTACCGGCTCGACCCCGCGCACGTGGGGGTGATCGGGGCGTCGGCGGGCGGGCACCTCGCGGCGATGATCGGCGCGCAGGCCGGCGACGCCACGCTCGACGGCCCCTGCCCGGTGCAGGGCGACGCGCGCGTGCAGGCGGTGGTGTCGTATTACGGCATCTACGACCTGCGCACGCCGAAGAAGAGCTTCACCGGCAAGATGCCCCTCGCGGTGCAGGAGTTCCTCGGCGTGGAGGCCGAGTCGGCGCCTTCGCTCGGCCTGAAGGTGTCGCCGCTGCTGCACGTCGACAAGACGATGCCACCGACGCTGCTGCTCCACGGGGTCGAGGACACGATCATCCCCGTCGCGCAGGCGCGCACCATGAAGACGGCGCTCGCGACCGCGGGCGTGCCTTCGCTGCTCCTGGAGGTCGACGGCAAGCAAGGCGGGCACGGGTTCCCGCTGCTCGTCACGACGCGGCCGCGGGTGACCTGCACTACGCTCGCCTTCCTCGCCCTCGAGCTGCGCTGAGCCTGAGCCGCGGAGCGGCACGACGACTGCACGAGAGAACGCATGCGCATGCGGGCGTCGCAGGTCGGTGCGATCGTGGCGCTCGTTGCGGCCACGAGCAGCGCTCGCGCCGAGGATCGGCAGCACGTCTCTCTCGCGCTGCACGCAGGTTTCGGCGCAAATGTTGCCGACGTCGACCAGCACTGGGGCCAGACGGGGTACACGGTCGGCGGACGCCTCGGATACGAGCTCGACGTGCTCCGACACCTGTCGGTCGGTGCCAGCCTCGTCTACGTCTACAACCTCGACGCCAAGGCAGCGCACGCGGCCTCGGCTCGCCTCCGCCTCCGTCCACACCTCGCACTCTCCAGCGCCGTGGATCTCGGTCTGGTGTTGGAGGGTGGCGGCCTCCTCGTCCTCGCGACCGACGTGCCTGACCTCCACTTGCCACTGGAGACCCACGATCGCCTCTTCCGCGGGTGGATCCTGGGGGCCGGACCGGAGTTCCGCATCCGCATCGCGCCGCACGCGAGCGTCGACCTCGGCGGAGAGGTGTACCTCGGGCTGGCCGAAGACCCAGGCTCGGCGGGTTGGTACTGGGAGAACCACGGCGGGACGGTCGGCTTCGGACTGTGGGCCGGCATCTCGCAGAGCTTCTGATTGCTCCGCCGCTGCACGCCGGGCTAGCCAGGGCGTGGGCGCTCGTGGATCGAGACGAGCCCATGCCCGCGCCACCCCACGCGAACGAGCCATGTACGCGGGCCGTGCACCGGCGCTTCGCCGTCGACGACGACACCGGCCAGCTCGCGGAAGCCGTCGAACCACGCGGCGGAAGAGCAGGGATCGAGCCGCGTAGCGGCGAGCACCTGGTGCTTCTTGAAGTTGTGCAACACATACGCGAGGGCGAAGCGCACCTCCCGCGGCGTGCGCAACGCGCGGGCGTGGAACCGGTCGTCGAACACCCGGCCCCGCCGCCCGAGCGCCCGGTTGATCGCGCGCGCGAGCCGCACCGCGAGCCCCTGCGCCCCCGCCCGCAGGGCGGCCGAGTCGTGCGCCTCGACGATCAGGTGCAGGTGATTGTCTTGCACGGAGAAGTGGACGACGCGGAACGCGGCGACCGCCGCGCGCTGGGCCGCGAGCGCCGCCACGATCGCCGGGAAGGCTTCGGCGCCGCGGAGGGAGCCGAGCCCCGCCATGCACCGCCACGTGAGGTGCTCGGGATGGGAAACGTGGTGCGTGGGACGAGGGCGGTGCGGAACGAGCGGCCGAGACGCCACGCGCTTGCGGCCGGCGCCCACGCGCTTGCCGCCCCAGCCTCGGGTGCGGGACAGCTCCAGCTGGACCGGACGACGCGCCATCTTGATTGAGCACTATCACTGGAGATCGCGCCGGTCAACCGCCAGGCACATGGATGGAGTCGCAAGGCGTCGCTCGGGGGCGACCGTCGAGCGTTTGACGGTATGTCGTCGACCTCGCAAGACCTACGCGACCGGGGTGCAGAGGCGTAACGTGCGGGCATGCTGCCCCTCTTGCTCGCCCTGGCAGACGAACCCTTCGAGCCCACACTCACACTCTCGGGCTCGGTCACCGCCCTCGCCTCCACCAGCGAGATCGACGAAGGCCACATGGGCGCCGGCGGCTCGGTGACGGTCTTGCTCGTGCCGCGGTGGCTCGAGGTGGAGGCCGTGTCCCATGTGCTCACGAGCGTGGGCGGCCATCGCGTCGCCACGGACCTCCTGCTCCGGATCCCCTTCACGTGGAAGCCCTGGCTCACGCCGTACCTCGGCCTCGGGGGCACCTGGCTCGCCGTCTCCACCACCGCCGACACGGGCCACTACTTCGGGGCAGCCTCCGCGCTCGGCCTCGATGTGTGGGCCGACCACCGCCTGGGCTTCTTCATGGAGGCGAACTACAACCTGATCTCGCACCACCACCTCGTCCACGAGGTCGGCTTCGCGATGGGCGTGACGGTCGCGCTCTTCTAGGCGGCGGGGGCTCGGCCGTGGGCCAGCACGGAGTTCAGCGGGACAGCACGAGCAGCCCGTAGGCGGGTAGCCTCACCGCCCCGGTGTGCGGGAGCCCGTCCCGCGCGACCGGCTTCGTGGTCACGTCCGGCACGCTCGTCGTGCCGAAGTCCGCGCCGTACTTCACGTCGTCGCTCGAGACCCGCACCTTCCACGGCCCCGCGCTGGGCAGCCCGATCTCGTAGATCGTGAACAGCTTGTTCGTGAAGTTCGCCATCACGATCACGTCGTCGCCGCCCTTGTCCCAGCGCCGGTAGACGAGCACCTTCGCGCCGTCGTTCAGGTGGTAGACGTCGACCCCCGCGCCGAGCAGCGCGCCCGTCGTGCCCGCCTTGTTGCGACGCAGCGCGATCAGGTCGCGGTAGTAGGCGACCGTGGGGGCGTTCGTCGCGCGGTGCGTCCAGTCGAGCGGATCCGGCGTCGAGGCGAACGTGCCGGCCTCGAGCATCTCCTGCCCCTGGAACAGCATCGGGATCCCGGGCGAAGTGAGCAGGATGCCCGCCGCCAGCATCGACCGGCGCCGCGCCGCGAAGCTCGTCGGGTTGGTGGGGTCGATGCGCGAGGGCAGCCGCGCGCCGCCGTTGCCGACCGTGTCGTGGTCCTCCGTCCAGACGATGCGCTGGAACGGGTCGCCGTTGTACTGCCCCTTGATCGCGTCGCGCACGCGGAACAGATCCCGCGTCGTGTCGTCGTAGGGGATCAGCGCATCGGCGAGCGCCCACCGGAAGCTCGCGTCCCACTGCGCGCCGAACCCGAGGCCACCCTCGGCCGTGGGCGCGCTGACGTTGGCGTCGCCCTTGAGATCCTCGGCCACGAGGATCGCCTGGGGGAGCAGCTTGCGCGTGGCGTCGTTCGCGCGCGCCACGAGCTCGCGCCCGCCGGGCACCGTGCCCTTGCCGTCGAGCGCGCGGATGTTGGAGACCGAGTCCCAGCGGTACCCGTCGACCCGGTACTCGCGCACGAAGCGCTCGGTCACGTCGACCAGGTGGTCGGCCACCTGCGTGCTGGCGAAATCGGGCCGCGGCCCCCACGGCGTGTCGCGGTACGCCGGGTCGCGGAAGAAGTAGATGCCCTTGCTCGGGTCGGGACAGTCGCCGTCGAAGCAGCGGAGCGGCGCGCCCTTCCAGCCGTCGTAGTGGTTGTAGACCACGTCGAGCATCACCGCGACGTCGCTCGCGTGGGCCGCGTCCACGAGTGCACGCAGCGAATCGGGCGTGCCGTAGGGCACGTGGGGCGCGCCGAAGAGCCGCGGGTTGTAGCCCCACCCGCGCGCCGAACCGAACGAGTTGGCCGGCATGAGCTCGACCGCGTTCACGCCGAGGTCGACCAGATCGGGCAGCCGCGCGCGCACGGCGTCGAACGTGCACGACGCGGTGCCCGTCGGACACGCGAAGCTCCCGACGTGCAGCTCGTAGAGCACGAGCTCTCGACGACCGTGCGGCGCGTACGGCTTGGATTTCCAGGCGTACGCGCCGGGGTCGACCACCACGCAGTCGGCGCCGCTCGCCGCGATCTCCCGCGCGGCCGGGTCGAGGCGGTCGAGCGGGCCGGTCTTGGTGGTGAGCGTGAAGTGGTAGCGGTCGCCCGCCTTGGCGCCGGCGACGCGCGCGTACCACACGCCGTCGCCCACCGCGGCGAGCGGGGCCGAGGCGCCGAACGTGCCGACGACCGACACGGCCGTCGCGGCCGGGGCCCACACGCGGAAGTCGACGGCGCCGGGGACCACCGTGGCGCCCATCGCGTTGGACGGCGCTGGAGGTGGTGCGTCGACCGCGGCCTCGCTCACGTCGGAGGAGCCCTGGGTGTCGAGCAGGACGACGTCGGTCGAGTCGGCGTCGAACGACGGCCGATCGGCCACGTCACCCGGATCGCCGCAGCCGACGAGGCAGAGCCCGAGGAGCCCCCACGCGCGTGACTCCACCATGAGTGACGGCGTACCCCGCCCCACCCCGCGCCGCAAAAACCGTCCGACCGTGCGGTCGGTTTCCCGCGTGGCGTGAAGCCCGGAAGTGACGTCGCGAAGGGGCGTAGCGCCGTAGCGGCGGCACGTAGGGCGAACCAAGCAATACAGGGTCTCAGGGCGCGGTGAACCGGAGGGCGCTGTCCCCGTTGAGGCCCGCGGCCCCACCGCCGCCCCCCTTGCCCTTGGTGAGCTTGCTCGGGACGTCGATGGTGACCGTGGCGGAGGCCGCCTGCACGAGGGCGTACGACGGACCCCCGAAGCCCCCGCCGCCGCTGCCGCCCTGCCCACCGATGCGTCCGTCACCACCCGCCGCGCCACCCGCGATCGACTTCGAGGTCACGTAGTAGCAGGCCGAGATGGTGCCGCTGCAACCACCGGTGTTGCAGGTGACCGGATCGCCAGGGCTGCCCTTGGTGAACGCGCTCGCCGGGCTGCCTGGACCACCGCTCTGGCCGTCTCCACCGTCGCCCGCCACGATGAGGGAGTTCTTCACGTCGACGACCGCCAGAGCGCCGTGGACGAAGAGGCCGACCGAGGCGCCGCCGCCCTTGCCGCCCTTGCCGGCCGGCCCGCCGAGGCCGCCGCACCCGCAGCGACCGGGCTTGCCCACGACCGTGGTCTTGAGGGACGGGTCGCAGCCTGCGCTGCCCGAGCACCCGACGTTGCACTCGTTCGCCGCGCTGGAGGCGCCGGCGAAACCGGGCGTGCCGTGCGCGCCGTTGCCACCGCTCACCCCGTCGGCGCCGTTGCCCGGGACATAGCCGTCGGCGACGAAGGTGCCGGCCGAAGCGTTGGGACCGTTGGTGCCCGTCGAGCCCACGAGCCCTGTCGCGGTGCAGCCCGCCACGCCGTCGCAGGTGGGCGCTGGGGCGGTCGGCGTGGCCGGCGTGGCCGCGCCCGCGCCCGCCTTCCAGGCCGTGACGACGACGTCGTCGAGGTAGAAGATGCTCTGGCCGCGGACCGCGATCCCGAACAGTGACTGGCCCGGGTCGGGCGTCGTCTTGGAGACCACGGTGAGGTGCTCGAGGCCCGTGCGCTTGCGCGCGCCCTGCACGTAGACCGCGCCCGCCGCCGGCGACTGGATGAGGGTGAGGTCGCGCGCGCCGGCGTCGCACACGCGCGTCCACACGGCGCCCGTGCGCTTCCACCCGCCCTGCACGGTCAGCGGCGCGTCGAGGTCCTGGAGCTGCACGGCCTCGGGATAGGTGCCCTGGTCGAGCACGATGAAGGGCGCGGCCTTGGCCTTGGCGACGAGGATGCCCTTGGCGATGGTCTTGAACGGCGCGAGCGCGGTGCCGTCGCCGGTCGCGTCGCTGCCGCTGCCGACGCTGACGAACACGGCCGCGGGATCGGGCTTGTCGGCGGCCGAGCACGGGGGCCCGACCTCGCCGCCGCCGTCGAGCGGCGCGCCCGTGTCGGTCCCGGTCCCCGTGTCGGTCCCGGTGTCGACGCCGCTGTCGATCCCGCCGTCGCCCGCGCCGTCGACGTTGCCGTCGTCGGAGCCCGTGGCGTCCGCGACCTCGAAACCGCTGCTCGACGAGCAACCGAGCAGGCCCACCAGCGCTAGAGCCATCGCAAGCTTCATCCTCGGAGGCTAGCAAACGATCGGCGCCTGCGCCCTGACGGTGCGCGCGCTCGGTGCTATCCGGCGGGCGTGGCCGACCGTCCCCGCAGACCCGAAGGCGCGAAGGAGTGGACCGCCCACGTGCTCTCGGTGTGGTTCGGGTGCGGCCATTTCCCGGGCGCGCCGGGCACGGCGGGCACCGTCGGCGCGATCCCGCTCTACCTCGTGCTGCGTCCCCACGGCCTCGCGCCGGTCGCGCTGGCCGCCGTGGTCGTCACCATCGTGGGCATCTGGTCGGCCTCTTCGGAGTGCGCGCGCATCGGCACCAAGGACCCACAGATCGTCTGCATCGACGAGGTGGCCGGCGTGCTGATCGCGTGGCTCGGCTGCCCGGTCGGGTGGAAGGGCACCCTCGCGGGCTTCGTGCTGTTCCGCATCTTCGACCAGTTCAAGCCGTTCCCCGCGCGCCTCGCCGAGAAGCGCCTGCCCTCGGGGTGGGGGGTGATGCTCGACGACGTGGTGGCGGGGTTGTGGGCGGCGGCGCTGCTCTACGGCGCGCAGCGCCTCGGCTGGCTCAGGTAGCCTTCTTGCCGAGCGCGAGCAGCAGGGCGGGCAGCGCGACCACCGCCGTGAACAGGCAGGCCACCTCCCCGAGCACGGCGACGAGCCCGAACGAGAACAGCGCGCGGTTCTCGGCGAGCAGCAGCGACGAGTAGCCGATGATGGTGGTCATCGAGCAGAGGCCCACCGCGCCGCCGGTCGACACGATGGCCCCGGTGACGTCACCCCGACCGTCCTGGTCCCAGCGCGCGACGACGTTGACGGCGTAGTCGACGCCGATGCCGAAGGTGATCGGGAAGGCGATGAAGTTCGCGAAGTTGATCTTCACGCCCAGGGCCAGGGTCGCCGCCGCGAGCCACAGCACACCGACGCAGAGCGAGCCGATCACGTACACCGTGGAGAGGCTCCGCCGGAACAGCAGCAGCACGACGAGGACGACCCCGCTGAGCGCGGTGATGGTGGCGACCACGCCGTCGCGCGAGATGGACTCGATGATGTCGCTGGAGAGCACGAGCGAGCCCGCGACCCGTGGCGGAGGCCCGCCGACGTCCTTCTTCGCCGCGTCGCGGAGCGCGCGAGAGAGCGCCGAGAGCGCTTCGCCCTTCCACAGGAGCTCGCTCGGGCGCGGGTAGAACAGCACCGCCTTGTCCATGGTGCCGTCGTGCTCGCGAAGGCCGGCGCTGAACGTGCTCGGGAGATCCGCCGGGCGCAGCGCGACCAGGTCGTGACCGAGGAACCGATCGACGACCTTCTTCTGCTTCTCGTCGAGCGAAGCGAGCACGCGTGGCGTGAGCACCGCCTTGATCTTCTTCACCTCGGCGAGCTTCTCTTCTTGCTCGCGGGGCAGGACGTCGTCCATGCCGACGACCGAGCTCGCGATGTCCGAGAGCGGGGCGACCTTGGAGGCCTCGCGCAGGGCGCGCTCGACCTTGCGGGCGTCCTCGGCCTTGTCGGTGAGGATCACCGTCGGTGAGAGGTAGCGACCGAGGAGGGCGTCCATCTTGCGGCCCCAGAACCCCTCGCCGCGGACGAAGGTGTCGGCGCGCCGGAGCCTCGAGAAGTCGGTCTCGAGGCGCGAGCGATCGAGCTTGCGCACGGAGAAGCCGGCCGCCGCGGTCACCACCAGCGCGAACACCGTGATGGGGACGGGGAAGCGCCGCACGAAGCGGGCGACGAGCGCCATCAGGCCGGCGCCCTCGGGGCGCTTGCGCGGCGCGGTCGTGGCGTCGCGGTCGAGAAAACGCGTGAGCGACGGGGTGAGCACGAACGCGAAGGTCCAGGCCAGCACCATGCCGATGGCGCCGATGATCCCGAACTGCCGGAAGCCGCGGAAGCCGGTGATCATGAGCGAGCCGTAGGCGACGCCGGCGGCCAGGGCGGCCGAGAGCGTGCCCACGCGCGCGCCCCACGAAGAGGTGACCAGCGCGTCGTCGACGGAGGCACCCGCGCGGCGCGCCTCCACGTAGCGCGCGACGAGGACGATGCCGAAGTTGATGCCGTTGCCGACGATGATCGAGCCCAGGAACGCGGTGTTGGAGTTGAGCTCGGTGATCCGGAACGGCGGCAGCGTGACGAGCCCGAACGTGCAGATCGTCGCGAGGAGGAGCGGCAAGAACAGGAGCGGCAGGCTGCGCCACCACCGGAAGAAGACGAGCAGCACCGCGAGCACCGCGACCACCACCAGGATCGACGACACGCCGAGGTCGGTGACCAGCGCCGACAGCTCCTCGACGTTGACCGCGACGTCGCCCGTGTACCCGACCTTGAGGCCCGGCCCGTATTTCTCGGGGCCGCCGAGCGAGGCGAGGTCGGCCTGCACCCGCGCCAGCAGCTCCGCGGCGCCGGCGCCGGTCGAGAAGCTGCCCACCTCCACGAGGAGCAGGCTCACGTGCAGCTCCTTGCTCGAGAACCGATCGTCGGGGAAGCGCCCGCGATCCCCGGACTTGTCCTGGTACTTCTTCTCGAGGTCGGAGAAGTCCACCGAGGGGGCGGGATCCGTGTCGTCCAGGGAGACCCCCATCGCCTTGCTGGCTTCCCAGTCCTTGCGGGCCTCGAGGCGCGAACGAATGGTCACGAGATCGGGGAGCTCGACGTAGAGGGGGGCGTTCTTCTCGAGGAAGGCGCGTTCTTCCTTCACGCCCGTGCGTACCGACCGGACCAGGTCTTTCGGGTAGGTAGAGATCTTCGCACCCAGATCGTCGAGGAGCTTCTCGCCGGCGGGGAGCTTGGTTGCGTCCCCGGTGTCGACGAGGACGCCGAGGTACTGGAGGCCAGGCATCCGGGCGCGGAGCTCCTGGATGGCGACCACGCTCGGCGCCTTGGGCGGCAGGAGCGCGTCGAGCTCGCTGTTGAGGTGCATGTAGAGCCGCACCATGCGGACCGTGGCGGGGACGGCGAGCAGCACGGCGAGGAGCCACAGCAAACGTCCATGGCGGATCGCCCAGGCGACGAAGGCTCGGGTCCGAGGTCCAGGGCCGGCTCCACGGGGCTCGTGCATCGGCGGAGGTGTGCGGCATTTGGGACGCAGTCGTCAACCGCGACCGCTGCCCCGACGGTCACCGATCGTGGTAGGAAGCGCGCCAATCCTCATTGTCTGCATCTTTGGCCCGCCGTTGGCATCGCAGGCATGTCCAGGGGGATCTTCGAAGGAACTGGGATGACGATGCAAAACCGGTCGAACGGTCTGCGCGGGGCGGTGGTTGGCTACGGGTTCATCTCCGAGCGCGGCCACCTGCCGGCGTGGTTGTCGCGCGCGGCGAATCGAGGCGACGTGTCCATCGTGGCCGTCGCGGACAGCTGTCCGGCGCGCCGGGCCAAGGCAAGGGCCGTCCTCCCGCCCGACGTCCGGGTCTACGCCGACCACGAGAGCCTGCTCGCCGCCGAGGCCGGCAACCTCGACTTCGTCGACATCGCCGCGCCGCCCAACGCCCACGAGGAGATCACCCACGCGGCCCTCGATCGCGGGCTGCACGTGCTGTGCGAGAAGCCCATCGCGGTCTCCACGGAGGCGGCCCGCCGCATGCTCCTGCACGCCAAGCAGGCGCGGCGGGTGTTCATGCCGTGCCACAACTACAAGCACGCGCCGGTGATCCAGGCGGTGCGCAAGGTGCTCTCGTCGGGCGCCATCGGCAAGGTCCGCCTCGTCACCCTCGAGACCTTCCGCAACACGCACGCCAAGGGCGTCACCGAGTGGAACCGCGACTGGCGCCGCGACCACCGCATCGCGGGCGGCGGCATCGCGATGGACCACGGCAGCCACAGCTTCTACCTGGCGTTCGAGTGGATGGCCGCGCACCCCACGAGCATCACCGCCAAGATGTCCACGCTCCAGCGGAACTTCGCCGTCGCCGGGCACGAGGTCGAGGACGACTTCTCGTGCACGCTCACCTTCCCCGAGGGCACGGCGTCCGCGCGCCTCACCTGGAACGCGGGCGTCCGCAAGGTGCTCTACACGATCCACGGCGAGCACGGCGCCATCACGGTGCAGGACGACGACCTCGAGGTGGCCGTGATGCGTTCGGTCGACGGCGAAGACGTCGGCAAGGGCGCCGTGGAGTGGACCTTCGAGAAGCGCGCCGTCAGCTCCGACTGGATGGACGCGAGCCACGTCACCTGGTTCGACGCGGTCATCGACCAGTTCAAGGCCGCCATCGCGCGCGACGAGTTCGTCGGGCACGAGGCCCGCGAGTCGTTCCGCTGCATCCAGCTGATCCAGACGGCGTATGCCTCGTCGCGCGACCGCTCGCGCGAGCTCCCCCTCGAGGACCTCGCCTGGCTCGACGCCGCCGACGAGGCGCCGGCCTCACGCCGTCGCGTCAGCGAGCGCCGCGTGGAGGCGTTCCCCGAGCGGGGAGCCCCGCGGTGAACACCCCGCCGCCGGACCTCCTGCTCGGCGGAGCGATGGTCGTGGGCGCGGCCACGGTCGCCGTGCTCTACGGCGTGCGCACGCTGCGCCGCGGTCGCGCGCAGTTCGACCGGGTCGACCAGGTCGGCAACAGCAAGTTCGTCTCGTCGTGGCTCGTCGAGATGGGCTACTGGGCGATGCAGCCGTTTGCCCGACTGCTCCGCGCCCTCGGCATGTCGGCCAACGTCATCACCTGGTGGTCGCTGGTGTTCGGCCTGATGGCGGCGGTGTCCCTCGGCTTCGGGTGGTTCGGCGCCGCGGCCGTGCTCGGCCTGTTCTCGGTGGTGAGCGACGCCCTCGACGGCATCGTGGCGCGCATGCTCGGCACCTCCTCCGAGGCCGGCGAGGTGTTCGACGCCGCGGTCGATCGCTACACCGAGTTCGCCATGCTCGCCGGCGCGGTGGTCCTCTACCGCAACCAGCTGCCCTGGATGATCGTCGCCCTCGCCGCCATGCACGGCTCCTTCATGATCAGCTACTCGACCGCCAAGGCCGAGGCGATGGGGATCGCTCCGCCCAAGGGCGCGATGCGCCGGCACGAGCGCGCGATCTACTGGGTGACCGGCACCTCGTTCGCCGCCCTGAGCGTGCGGTTCCTCGAGGTGCCGCCCCGCGTGGCGCAGCCGCTCGGCATTCCGTTCCTGTTCGCCCTCACCATGATCGCCGTCGTCGCGAACGCCTCGGCCGTGCGGCGCTTCTGGCTGATCTACCTCGCCGTCCGCGCGCGGCAGAAGGCGCAGCCCACCGCGGGCGCCGAGGGCGCGCACCTCGAGGAGGAGCACCACGAGAAGGGGCACCTCGAGAAGGCGAGCTAGTGGCGGCGCGGGGCTGGGCGCTCCTCGGCAAGCACCAGGTCAGCGCGCTCGTGGCCACGGGCGTCGACTTCGGCGTGATGATCGCGCTCGTCGAGCTGCTGCACCTGTCCCCCGTGCTGGCGACGGTGCTCGGCGCCCTCTCGGGGGCGATCACCAACTTCACGATGGGTCGCACCTGGACCTTCTCGGCCCGCGAAGGGGCCCCCGCCGGCCAGGCGATGCGCTACCTCGTGGTGTCGGCCGCGAGCCTCGGGTGGAACGCCCTCGGCGTGCACGTCGGGTTGAAGCTCGGGGTACCCTACGTGGCCGCGCGCGTCGTCGTCGCCATCCTGATCAGCTTTCTCTGGAACTTCCCCCTCCACCGCTACTTCGTCTTCGCCCACAAGCCAGCTCGAGACCGATGAACGAATCGCAGCCCAAGAACCAGGCCGTTTCACTCGTCACCGAGGTGCCCGGCCCCAGGAGCCAGGCGCTCCGCGCCCGCGAGGAGGCCCACCTGGCGCCGGGGCTCCAGGGGTTCGCGATCATGGCCGGCATCGTCGTCGACGTGGCCAAGGGCAGCGCGGTCACCTGCGTCGACGGCAACACGTTCCTCGACTTCATCGGCGGCATCGGGGTCAACGGTCTCGGCCACTCGCACCCGAAGTACGTGGCCGCGCTGCAGGCCCAGGTGGCCCGCGCCTCGGTCGGCTCGTTCACCTCGGAGCCGCGCGTCGAGCTGCTCGAGCGCGTCGCGAGCCACGCCCCGAAGGGTCG
This sequence comes from uncultured Polyangiales bacterium, assembly GCA_964624885.1. Classification (GTDB taxonomy): domain Bacteria; phylum Myxococcota_A; class Polyangia; order Polyangiales; family JADJMO01; genus JADJMO01. The sequence goes on from CAZUZY010000012.1 coordinate 28,703, forward strand.
CGACGGCAAGCCCGTGCGCCGGCTGCAGCTCTACTCGGGTGGCTCCGAGGCGGTCGAGAGCGCGATGCGCCTCGCCAAGTGCCACACCGGCAAGTACGAGATGGTCGGCTTCTGGGGCGGGTTCCACGGCAAGACCATGGGCACGCTCTCGGTGAACGGCTCCGCGCTCAAGCACGCGCTCGGCCCGATGGTGCCCGGCAGCCACCTCCTGCCGTACGCCGACTGCTACCGCTGCCCCGTCGGCCTCACCCACCCCTCGTGCGGGCTCGCGTGCGTGGAGCTCGGGCGCAAGCAGCTCAAGGCCAGCACGGCCGGGGCGGTCGCCGCGTTCGTCATCGAGCCCATGCAGGGCACCGCGGGCAACGTGATCCCGCCGGACGACTTCCTCCCCGCGGTCGCGTCGGTCGCGGCGGAGCACGACGCGCTCCTCGTCGTCGACGAGATGATCACCGGCTTCGGTCGAACCGGACGCTACTTCGGCCTCGAGCACAGCGGCGTCACGCCCGACATCGTCACCCTCGGCAAGCAGTTCGGCGGCGGCTTCCCGATGAGCGGTCTCCTGGCGCGCGACGACGTGGCGCAGGCCAAGCCGTGGTCGAACCCTTCGGGCTCGTCGTCGAGCTACGGCGGCAACCCCCTCGCGGCCGCGGCGGCCAACGCCTCGCTGCGCATCATCGACGAGGAGCAGCTGGTCGAGAACGCCCGCGTGGTCGGGGCCGCGCTGCTCGCGATGCTCGAGCCGCTCGCGGAGCACCGGTTCGTCGGTCAGGTCCGCGGCCGCGGGCTGTTCCTCTCGATCGAGCTCGTGAAGGACAAGGTCACCAAGGAGCCGCTCTCGAAGGCCGCGACCCACCGCATCTTCGCCGAGTGTCTGAAGCGCGGCCTCCTGACCATGAGCTACGCGTCGAGCTTCCGCATCCAGCCGGCGATGACCCTCGACGAGGGCACGGCGCGGAACGCGGCCGAGATCCTGCGCGAGGTGTTCGCCCTGGTGGAGCGCGAGAACCTCGACCGGCTCTGAGGCGCCGCCTTGTCGGTCGAGCCCCTTCCCCCTACCTTCGGCCGCCCCATGCCCAGCGATCTCCTCCTCGAAATCGGCTGCGAAGAGCTGCCCTCGTCGTTCGTCGTCGGCGCCCTCGCCGCCCTGCCCGGCCTCGTCGAGAAGAAGCTCTCCGCCCTCCGGCTCACCCACGGCGTGATCCGCCCCCTCGGCTCGCCGCGGCGGCTGTCCCTGGTCGTCGAGGGCATCGCCGACCGCCAGCCCGACGTGGAGGAGGAGCTCACCGGACCGCCCGCCTCCGTCGCCTACGACAAGGAGGGCAAGCCGACCAAGGGCGCCGAGGCGTTCGCCAAGAAGCTCGGCGTCGAGCTCACCGCGCTCAAGCTCGTCGACACGCCCAAGGGCAAGTACCTCGCGGGCACGCGCAAGGAGTCGGGGCGCCCGGCGGTCGAGCTCCTCGGCGCGGCGATCGAGCAGCTGATCGCCGAGATCCCGTTCCGCAAGTCGATGCGGTGGGGCACCTCGGACGTCGCGTTCGGCCGGCCGATCCACTGGATCGTGGCCCTGCTCGGCGAGGCCGACCTCGGCGTCACCTACGCCGGCGTCCGGAGCGGCCACAAGACGCGCGGGCACCGCTTCCTCGCCCCCGCCGAGTACGAGGTCCGCTCCGCCGCAGGCTACGTCGAGGGTCTCGCCGCGGCGCACGTGCACGTCGATCCGACCGCGCGCCGGGACACCATGCTCGCCCGCCTCCGCGAGCGCGCCGTCGCGCTCGGCGGCGTGCTGCTCGAGGACGAGTTCCTGGTGGGCGAGAACCTCGGCCTGGTCGAGGAGCCGCTCGTCGTCGACGGCGGGTTCGACGCCGCGTTCCTCACGCTCCCCGACCGCCTGATCCTCGACGTGATGCGCACCCACCAGCGCTACTTCGGCGTGCGCGACGGCAAGGGCGAGCTGCTCCCGCGCTACCTCGCGGTGGTGAACACCGCCAACGACCCGGCGCGCATCCGCAAGGGCAACGACCGGGTGATGCGCGCGCGCCTCGCCGACGCCCGGTTCTTCGTGGAGACCGACCGCAAGGCCGGCCTCGACGCGATCGCCAAGAAGCTCTCCGGCATCCGCTACCACGCGAAGCTCGGCACCGTCGCCGACAAGGCCGTGCGCATCGGCGTCGCCGCGAAGAGGATCGCCGAGGCGGCCGGCCTCGACGCGAGCAAGGTCGAGCGCGCCGCCGCCCTCTGCAAGGCCGATCTCGCCGCGCTCACCGTGGGCGAGTTCCCCGAGATGCAGGGCTACGCGGGGCGCGACATCGCCCTCGCCACGGGCGTCGACCGCGAGATCGCGGACGCGCTGGCCGACCACTGGCTCGAGCCGAGCGAGCTGCCGAGGCTGTCCGTCCTCGGCCTGGTCCTCGGCCTCGCCGACAAGCTCGACCACTTCGTCGGTGGCTTCGCGGTGGGGCTCGCGCCGACCGGCGCCAACGACCCGTTCCAGCTGCGCCGCGCGTTCAACCGCGCCGTCGCCGCGTACCTCACCGCGCTCTCCAAGGGTCTCGCGCCGAACCTGCCCTCGCTCACGGCCATCGCGCGCATCGCCTACGAGGCCTACCCCTCGCTGCCCAAGGCGTGGGCCGACCTCGAGCCCGAGCTCCACGCGTTCATGAAGGCGCGTCTCGTCGGCCTGTTCGACGCCTCGATCGACGCCGGCCAGAACGCCGAGGCGCTCGCCGGCTACCGCGCCCCGCGCGACGTCGTCGAGGCCTGCATCGAGGGCGGCTTCGACGACCTCGCCGATCTGCGCGCCCGCATCGCCGCCGTTCGCGACGCGCGGGGCACCGAGGCCTTCGCCAAGCTCGCGATCGCGTTCAAGCGGGCGGCCAAGATCACCAAGGACGTGACGGCGGCCGAACCCGACCCCTCGCGCTTCGACCACCCCGCCGAGAAGGCGCTCTGGGAGGCCTACGCCGAGGCCCGCGGCGTCATCGACCGCGCGACGGCCTCGCGCGACTACGAGAAGGCCGTCGAGGCGTGCTCGCGGGCGCTCGCCGCGCCGATCGACACCTTCTTCGACAAGGACCGCGGCGTGTTCGTGATGGCCGAAGACCTCGCCGTGCGCGAGAACCGCCTGCGCATGCTGGCGACCATCGCCGGCGCCCTCCGCGGCGTCGCGCGGCTCGAGCTCCTCGAAGGCGGCTGAGGCGAGCGTAAGCGAGCCGAAGCATCGGCCGCCTCCATGGACGGTCGACGTACTCCGAATCGACGCGGGCGCCGAAGTGATACCATCGCCCGCCATGAGCGAACGCCTCGACCCGAAAGTCGCCGCCGAGCACGTCCAGCGCATCCGGGTGGCGGTCGGCCAGGTGCTCGTCGGGCAGGACGAGGTGGTGGAGCAGGTGCTCTGGGGGCTCGTCGCCGGTGGCCACGTGCTGCTCGAGGGCGCGCCGGGCCTCGGCAAGACCCTCCTCGTGCGCACGCTCTCGTCGTGCGTCGACCTCAAGTTCTCGCGCATCCAGTTCACACCCGACCTCATGCCGAGCGACGTGACCGGCACCCACGTGCTCGTCGACGGGCCGCAAGGGCGCAAGTTCGTGCTGCAGAAGGGCCCGGTGTTCGCGCAGGTCGTGCTCGCCGACGAGATCAACCGCGCCACGCCGAAGACCCAGTCCTCGCTGCTCGAGGCCATGCAGGAGCACGCGGTCACCATGGCGGGCGAGCGCCACGTGCTCGAGGAGCCGTTCTACGTGCTCGCCACCGAGAACCCGATCGAGATGGAGGGCACGTACCCGCTGCCCGAGGCCCAGCTCGACCGCTTCCTGTTCAAGGTGATGGTCCCCTCTCCCACCGAGGACGAGCTCGTCTCGGTGCTCGGGCGCACCACCGGTCAGGCCGTCGCCATGCCCACCTCGGTCATCGGCCGCGACGACCTGCTCGCGCTCCAGGCCACCTGCCGCGACGTCGCGGTGGCGGAGCCGGTCCTCCGCTACGCCGCGCGCCTCGTCCGCGCCTGCGATCCGACCATGCCCGAGGCGCCGTCGATCGTGAAGCGGGCCATCCGCGTGGGCGCGGGGGTCCGCGCGGCGCAGGCCCTCGTGCTCGGCGCCAAGGCGGCAGCGCTCTCTGGCGCGCGTATGCACGCGGGGTTCGAGGACATCCAGCGCGTCGCCAAGCCGTCGATGCGCCACCGCATGATCCGTAGCTTCGAGGGCGAGGCCGACGGCGTCACCACCGACCAGGTGGTGGAGGCCGTGCTCGCCGCCATTCCTTCGCGGCCCGCCGAGGTCAACCGCGAGGTCGCCGCCGCGAGGAACTGAGCATGTCACTGGCCAGCCGTATCGCTGACTCCGGGAGCCGCAATTTCATAAGGGAGCTATGGGATCGCGTGCACGCGCTGCCCGGCGGCACTCGTATCTTCTCGCGCGCCATCGGGCTCGCCGCGCCGTACACGAGCACCATCGGCGCCCACGTCGAGGTGCTGCGCCGGGGCCACGCCGAGGTCACCCTCCGCGACCGCAAGGCGGTGCGAAACCACATCCAGTGCGTGCACGCCATCGCGCTCGCCAACCTGGCCGAGCTCGCGGGCAACGTCGCCGTTGCCTACTCGCTGCCCGACGACGCGCGGTTCATCGTCGCGGGCATGCGCCTCGACTACAAGAAGAAGGCCCGCGGCACGATCCGCGCGACCTGCGACTGCCCGGTGCCGGAGACCTCCGCGCGCCACGAGTACGAGGTCGAGGTCCACATGTTCGACGAGAGCGGGCAAGAGGTCACCACCGCCTGGCTGCGCACCCTCGTCGGCGCCAAGAAGGACCGCGGATGAGCCCGTTCCCGCCCGGCGCCACGGCGACCCTCAGCACCACGTGGCGCTGGCTGCGCGAGCCCATCGCGTTCTTCGACGACTGCAAGCGCCGCTACGGCGAGACCTTCAGCATGCGGATCGCGGGGCTTCCGCCGATCGTCGTGTTCTCCGATCCGGAGGCGGTGAAGCAGATCTTCGCCGACGACGGCCACACCCTGGAGGCGGGCAAGTTCAACCTGAGCCTGCGCGCGTTCCTCGGCGAGCGCTCGGTGCTGATGCTCGACGGCGACGAGCACATGCGGCAGCGCAAGCTCTTGCTCCCACCGTTCCACGGCGAGCGCATGCAGGCCTACGGCCGCGCGATGATGGAGCTCGCCGACGCGGCCATCGACGGCTGGCCGCTGCTCTCGGGTTCGGGCCGCCAGTCCTTCGCCCTCCACCCCTCGATGCAGACCATCACGCTGCAGATCATCCTGCGCACGGTGTTCGGCATCGACGAGGCCGCGGCCATGGCGCCGGTCGAGCGCAACATCGCCGCGCTCCTCGACATCGCGGCGTGGGCGCCGCTGCTCCTGCCGCCGCTGCAGCGCGATTTCGGGGCTTGGAGCCCGTGGGCGAAGTTCCAGAAGGAGGCCCAGGCGCTCGACCGCACGCTCCGCGACCTCGTCGACCGTCGCCGCCGCGAGGGCACCGCCGGGCGCACCGACGTGCTCTCGCTGCTGGTCGCCGCGCGCGACGAAGAGGGCGCGCCACTCACCGACGACGAGCTCCGCGACGAGCTCGTCACCCTGCTCGTGGCCGGTCACGAGACCACCGCCACCTCGCTCGCCTGGGCGCTGCGGTGGATCCTCGCGCGGCCCAGGGTCGAGGCGCGGCTGATGGAGGAGCTCGCCCCCGTGGCGAACCAGCCCGACAAGGTGGCGAAGCTCGAGTACCTCGACGCCGTGGTGCGCGAGACCCTGCGCCTGCAGCCGGTGGTGCCGATCGTGGGCCGCGTGCTCGCGCGCGAGGTCTCGATCGGCGACTACACGCTGCCGAAGGGGAGCGCGGTGGTCGCTTCGATCTACCTCGCGCACCGCCGCGAGGCCGCGTTCCCCGACGCCGAGGAGTTCCGGCCGGAGCGGTTCCTCGAGCGCAAGCCCTCGCCCAACGAGTGGTATCCGTTCGGCGGCGGCAACCGTCGCTGCATCGGGATGGCCTTCGCGCTCTACGAGATGAAGATGGTGCTGGCGCGGATCCTCACCCGCACCACGCTGCGCCTCGACCCGCGGGAGCACATCAAGGTGGTGCGTCGCGCCATCACGCTCACGCCGAGCGGCGGCGTCCGCGTGTTCATGCACGCGCGGTCCTGAGCTTCACTCGGGGGCGTATTCCATCGTGTGGGTCACGTCGACCGTGCCCTTGTCGGGCATGGGGAACGAGATGGTCTTGTAGAGCCCCAGCACGCAGGTCTGCATGGTCGCGTCGGTGACGGTGGTTGCCGGGTCCAGCTTGGACGCCGAGACGGCGCCGGTGCCGTCGATGGTGAACTGCACGATGGTCTTGCCGGTGAGCTTGGGGTCCTTCCCCAGCGCCGCGTTGTAGCAGCTTCGGAACCTGCCGAAGCTGGCGCGCAGGATGCGCTTGATCACCTCGGGCGGGAGGTCGCCCTTGGCCACCACGCCCTTGTCGGACATCTTCACGGTCCGCGGCGCGGGCTCGAAGCGGAAGTGATACTCGAGCTTCGTCGCTGCGGTGGTGTCGAACACGAGCTTCTCCACCGCCTCGGTGACGCACCTGCCGAGCGCGGGCTCGGTGAGCGTCGAGCCGAGCAGCGAGAGCACCCGGTCGACCTTGCCCTTGTCCGAGATCTCAAGCTCGAGCTCGAGCGAGCCGGAGAGCGGGGCCGTCGGCGGTCGCCCCTTCTGCGCCTCGTCGTAACAGGCGCGAACCAGGGGCAGCGCGGTGCAGACGACCGCGCCGGCCTTCTTGTCGACGAGCCCAGGGCCGGCCTTCACGAGGCGCCCCGTGATTCCCTGGCGCAGGCGGCCCGTGCCCCCCCCGATCAGGCCGATCGAGCCGAGGCCGATGCTCTCCCCGGGGCCGCTGTCGCTGGGGCCTGCGTCGCCCATCGGCGCCGTGAGGCCGAAGCTGCCCCCGAGCGCGCCGAAGCCGAAGACAGGACAGTCGAGGCTGGGCTCGCCGAGGACCGCGTAGCTCGGCACGACCTTGGGCGCAGACGCGCTCACGGAAGCGGACGGTGCGACCGACACGCTGGGCTTGCCGACCGGATCCCCCGTGACGACCTCGACCTTCTTGTCGCACCCGACGCCGAGCACGAACGCGAGCGAAGCGAGAGAGGGCCATCGAGACATGCCCCGAGCCTCACCCGGTCGGGTCGTCCGAGGCAAGCGGTGTCGACTGCACGCGGGCGGCAACCTCGGGATCCGCGATGGGGTAGACCCTCTCGCGCGGTGTCACGAGCGCGTTGGTGCCACGCAGGAGGCGCTGCTCGCCGACGAACGTCGACACGTCCTCGACCGCCGCGATCCACTCCGTCGCGTACCGTCGCAGCATCTCCCCGCGCAGGCCGAGCTGGATTGCGCGGCGCGCGAGCGGCCGACCGTGCGGGTCGTGATCGGGGTCCCACTGCAGGCGAACTCCCGATCCTCGGACCGCGGTCTTCCACGCGGTGGTATCCACGTAGGTGTCGGTCGGGCGCGAGGGCACGGCCGCCGCGAGGATCGCGTCGAATCCGCTGCGACGCAGCCACACCGCGAGGGTGACCGCTTGCCCCTCCTTCGTGCCCCACCCCGAGCGGAACATCATCCAGAGGAAGTTCGTCTTCACCCAGCTCATGCGCCCGAACGAGAACGTCGGCCCGCCGAACCGCTGGTGCTCCACCGCGTAGCGCGCGGTCTCGGGGCGATAGGCCTGGTAGACGACCACGCAGTCGTCGTCGTACTGCGCGAGAACGTGGCGGCCGCTCGTCGGCCAGCGGAGCTCCTGTTCGGCGTGCGGTTCGAGCCGCAGCGTCACACGAGCAGGGGGTCGGCCGGAGGCGCGCCGTAGGGCTTGTTCAGGTTCGGGTTCGGCGGCGGCTTGTCCGGGCCACACCCCACCGCAGCGGTGGCCGAAGCCGCGACGATCGCGGTGCCGGCGACGAACAGCGCGGCCCGACCGAGGCGGCCGACGTGGGTGCTACCCTTCGCCTCTGCCGGGGGGACGAGCGCATCGCAGAACGGGCACGTGGCCTCCGAGCTGCGGACGTGGCGGGCGCACGAGGGACAGGGGCGCAGGTCGCTCATCGAGCAAGGATATCAGAAAGCGGCCCGCGAGCTCTCCGGCAGCGACTCCACCTCGACCGTCAGGTGGTCGACGCGCGCGACGCGGAGCACGACCGCCCGCCACTCGGCGAGGCTGCGGTCGTCGCCGGCGGCGATCGACACCACGCACACACGGTGGGTCGGACCGTTCTCCCACAGGTGCAGGTCGCACACGCTCGCCCCCTCGGCCTCGATCGCCGCGCGGATGTTGGTGGCGTCGCCGCTCGACGGCGTGAAGTCGAGGAGCTGCCGCGCGGACTGGCCGATGAGGCCGTAGGCCCAGTGCAGGATCACCGCGCTGCCGAGCAACGCCATGAGCGGATCGAGGAACACCCACCCGAACACCCGGCCGCCCACCAGCGCGAAGATGGCCGTGAGGCTGGTGAGCGCGTCGGCCGCCACGTGCAGGTACGCCGCGCGCAGGTTCGGATCGGCCCCGTGGTCGTGCCCGTGATCGTGACCGTGGTGACCGTGATCGCCCTCACCCGGGTGCAGGAGGAAGAAGCTCCCGAGATTCACGAGCAGTCCGAGCACCGCCACCGGCAGCGCCTCGGCGAACCGCACCTTCTCGGGGTGGAACAGCCGGGAGATCGCCTCGGCGCCCATCACGAGCGCCACCAGCACGAGCACGATGGCGTTGGCGAACGCGGTGAGCGAGAGCACCTTGCCCGTACCGAAGGCGAAGGTGTTCTTGCCCTCGTGCCGGCGCGCATACCAGTAGGCCGCGGCCGCGAGCCCGAGCGCCCCGGCGTGGGTCGCCATGTGCCAGCCGTCGGCCACCAGCGCCAGCGACTTGGTGAGCGTGCCCACGACGAGCTCGCCCACCATCATGGCGAAGGTGAGCACCACCACCCAGCGAGTCCGGCTCTCGGCCTTCAGGTTGGTGGTGGGGGGCGGCTCGGCGTGGCAGGTGCGCAAGATCAGCCGCTCTTCACCGCGCCGTGGTCGTCGCAGTGGCCGCCGTGCGGGTGGTGGAGGTGACCCGAGACCAGGTAGTCGACGTGGTCGCCGTGGAGCACGGCAGCGTGGCCACAGCCGTCCCCGTGGACGTGCGCGGCCTCGTGCGCGCCGCACGCGTGGGCCGGCGTGCAGGCCGCGGGGTTCGCGGCGTCGACCGCGAGCTGGTGCTCGTCGACGTGGCCCTCGTGGGCGTGGTGCAGGTGGCCGTCGTGCAGGTAGTCGACGTGGCCGTCGTGCGCGATCGCGGCGTGCCCGCAGCCCGGTCCGTGGGTGTGCGCGTGTCCGTCGTGGGTCTCGTGGCTCATGCGGTCTCCTTTCGGTGGTCCTCTGCGTGGGCGAGGGCGGTGTCGACGAGCGCGAGGACGTGTGGGTCCGCGAGCGCGTAGAGGATGTGCTTGCCTTCGCGACGGCGCCGCACGAGCCCCTCGGCCCGCAGCACCTTGAGCCGCTGCGACATCGTGGACATGCCGTCGTCGAAGGCGGCGGCGAGGTCGCTCACGCAGCGCTCGCCGTCGCGGAGCTCGGTGAGGATGCGCAGACGCCCCGCGTCGCCGGCCGCGCGGAAGAAGCCGGCCGCGGCCTCGAGCGCCCGCGGGTCCACCGGGCGACTCGCGCGGGGGCCGTGCGGCTCGTGGCACGTCTCGGCGGTCTTTGGCTCTACCCGTGAACGCTTCATCGAACGTTGAAATGATGGATCGTGTGGGGGGGTACCGTCAAGGGGGCCTTGATGCAATCGAGTTGCAGCCCCCGCGCTGATGGGGTTCGAGGGAGGCCGCCCTACCCAGGCCCGCCTTGCTGTTCACGCTGCTCGCCCTGTCTGTCGTCGGCCTGCTCCTCGGGCCGGTGCTCGTCGCCCTCGGTCGGGCGCGCGCGGTGCTGTCGTGGACGGTCGACGGGTTCACGCTCGGCATGCTCCCGCTGCTGGTGCTGCTGCGGCTCCTCCCCCACACGCTCGAGTCGGTCGGCCTGTGGGCCGTGCTGCTCGCGGTTGCGGGGTTCGCGGTGGTGACCTTCGCGCACCGCGGTGGGCACGCGGTCGAGGCGCGGGTCGGACGCACGCTCGTCCTGCCGACCCTGTTCGTGCACGCGCTCGCCGACGGCGCGGCGCTCGCGGTGTCCACGTCCACCCGCACCGGCACGGGTGGGCTCCTGCTCGGCGCGGCGGTGGTGCTGCACCGCCTGCCGGAGGGGCTGTTCGTCGCGTCCACCTCGGCGCCCGCCGACGGCGTACGCGGGATGCTCCGGCGGGTGTCGCTGCTCGCGGTGAGCACGATCGTCGGCGCCCTCGCGGGCTCGCGCCTGCTCTCGGTGGTGCCCGACGCGCTGTTCGACGGGCTCGTCGCCTTCGGGCTCGGGGCGATGCTGCGCGTCGCGACGCACACCCACCAGCACGCGACCACCTCGTCGCGCACCCGGGCGGCGAGCGGGCTCGCGTTCTTCGCCGGCATCGCGCTGGTGCTCCTCGTGCCCGGGCCCGACGACGTCCTGCGCCGCGCGCAGCCGCGGGAGCTCTCGGTCGCGAGCTCGCTCCTGCCGTTGTTCGTGGAGACCGCGCCCTCGATCCTGCTCGGTCTGTTCGCCGCGGGCGCGCTCCACGTGTGGATGCGGCCCTGGATGACGGCCTGGCTCCGGCACGGGGGCGTCGTCCAGCAGGCGGCCCGCGGCATGGCCTTCGGCCTGCCTCTCCCCCTCTGCTCGTGTGGTGTGCTGCCCATGGCGCGGCGGCTGCTCGGGCTCGGCGTGCCGGCGGCGGCGGTCGCGGCGTTCGCGATCGCGACGCCCGAGCTGGGGGTCGACAGCGCGCTCCTCTCGCTGCGCCTGCTCGGCCTGCCGCTGACCCTGGCCCGCGCCCTCGGCAGCGTGGTCATCGCGTTCGGGGTCGCGCTGGTGGTGGCGAGGGTGGCGACCCCGGCCACGTCCCTCGCGTCGTTCGGCGCCCCCGAGGAGAAGGCACCGGCGGCGCGCGAGCGGAGCCTGCGCGCGGCGCTCGTCGACGGGTTCGGGTCCACCCTCGACCACAACGGTGCGTGGATCCTCGTCGGCCTGATGCTCGCGGCGGCAATCGAGGCCGCCATCGACCCGACCCTGATCGCGCGGCTCGGCGCGCCGTTCGACGTGGTGCTGGGCGCCCTCGTCGCGGTGCCCGTCTATGTCTGCGCGCAGGGCGCGACCCCGCTCGCCGCCGTGCTCGTCCACAAGGGCGCCTCGGTCGGCGCGGCGCTCGCCTTCCTCTGGGTAGGGCCGTCGACCAACCTCCCCATCCTCGCCGTGCTGCGGCGCGAGCTCGGCGCGCGCGCGGCCTTTGCGTTCGGTCTCATGAGCCTCGCCCTCGCGATCGGGTCCGGCCTGGTCGCCAACCGCTTCGTCCGCCCCGCCAGTCTGCCCGCGGTCCACCCGCTGGTCGCCCACGCCCACCACCCGCTCGAGTGGGCCGCCGCTGGGCTGCTCGCGCTGCTCCTGTTCGCGAGCGTGCTCCGGGTCGGCCCGCGCGCGTGGCTGTCGGCGATGGCCCTCGAGGGCCACGTGCACGATCACGACGACCCGCACGCCGAGGAGCACGAGCACGTCGAGCTGCCGGCCGACGACGACGGTCACGACCACGCTCACGGCCACGATCACGGCCATCACCACTGAGCTCCCCCTCTCGGGGCGGGCGCGGGAGCTCTGCCGCAGAAAGATTGTATCCAATTGAATTGGACGGCATCGGATGGACATGGCCGACGCTGCGCTCCGCCTCGACCGCCAGCTCTGCTTCTCCGTCTACGCCGCCACCCGCGCGCTCGAGGCGGCCTACCGGCCGCTGCTCGCGCCGTTCGGGCTCACCTACCCGCAGTACCTGGTCCTGCTCGTCCTCCTCGAGGAGGACCGCGCGTCCGTGCGCGAGATCGGCGCGCGTCTGCACCTCGACTCGGGCACGCTGAGCCCGCTGCTCAAGCGCCTCGAGGCCACGGGCTTCGTCACGCGTCGGAGACGGGCGAGCGACGAGCGCGTGGTCGAGATCCACCTCACGGCCGCCGGGAAGCGCCTCGAGCGCCGCCTCGGCCAGGTGCCGCGTGCGCTCGCGGCGTGCACCGGGCTCACGCTCCCCGAGATCGACCGCCTCCGCACCGAGCTCACCACCCTCACCGAGACCTTGCGTATCCAACCCGAAAGCGAGACCACCGCATGACCCCGCTCTATGTCGCCACCGCCACCGCCACCAACGGCCGCGACGGCCGCGTCTCCACCGCCGACGGCACCTTCGACCTCGGCCTCTCCGTGCCCAAGGGCCTCGGCGGTCCGGGCGGCGAGGGCACCAACCCCGAGCAGCTCTTCGCGGCCGGCTACGCGGCTTGCTACGGCAGCGCGCTCAAGCTGGTCGGTGGCCAGGCCAAGGTCAAGACCAGCGACATCCGCATCACGGCCGTCGTCACGCTCGGCAAGAGCGAGGAGGGCTTCGGTCTCGCCGTCGAGCTGCACGGTCACCTGCCGAGCGTGCCGCGCGCCCAGGCCGAGGAGCTGATGCAGAAGGCCCATCAGGTGTGCCCGTACTCGCGCGCCACCCGCAACAACGTCGAGGTGAAGCTCGTCGTCGCCGAATCCGCCTGAGGGCTGTCCTCCGGCCGGGCGGCGGAGAGTCGCCTGTCCCAGAGCCAGACGCTCGGCTGCGGGAGGCCGACGGGGTCTCTGGATTCCGCACGAAGGTCAAAGAATCCTCGACCTTCGTGTCGAGAATTCGCGACCCCTCACCCTCCCGTGACCGGTGACAGGGGCGGGAGGAGCTTGGGCATGAACCTTCGCATCGTGAACTCGACGAGCTCGAGGTGCAGGTTCTCGCTCTGGAAGCCGTGCTTCTCGAGGATGCGTTGCCCCACCTTCTCGCCGAGGGCGACGTTGCTCGCCCACGCCCACCGGAACTCCTCGAACGAGCGCTCGGTCCACGCCCAGTCCTGGTAGGTGACGATCACGTTCTTGACCGTGGTCGTCTTGGCGAGCAGCTCGCCGCCCTCCTTGGACATGCAGCCGTCGACCGCGAACAGCGCGAACGGCGTGAAGGTCTTGGCCTCGAGCGCGCGGAACGACGCCGCGCCCGGGTAGCAGGCGCCGGCGCTGTTGCCGAGCACGAACACCTTGGTGCGGTCGACCTTCTGCACGGGCGCGAGGGCGAGATCGACCGCGGCGACGAAGGCGTCGAAATCGAGCCCGACGAAGAGCTTCTCGGGGTTGTCCGCGTCGAGCGTCTGCGACGGCCCTGCCACGACGTGGGGCGCCACCTTGCCCTCGTCCACCAGGGCGCCCATGAACGCGCGGGCATCCCACGGGCCGTTCGGGTCGGGCGCGAGCCAGTGGTGCAGCGCGCCGTCGATGGTCATGCCGTGGATGAACACGACCAGCGGCACCGCGCTGCCGTCCGTCGGCAGGCCGTGGGTGCGGAACAGCTTGCCGCCGTTGCTCTGGCCCTGGAACAGGAGGTGCGCGTCGTCGAAGGGGAACTCGAGCTCGCGGGGCACCGCCCAGGGCGCGTAGACGTCGCCCGCCCCGAGGAGCAGCGCGATCGCGCAGGTGAGCGGGCCGCCGAGCACCGGGTCATTGTGCCATTGTCGAACCGCGCGCGCTTCTGGCGTATGACACCAGCATGGAACGGCGCATGCGCGGCCTGGTGGGGGGCGACCCGGTCGCCTATGCGCACGCGCACGGCGCGGAGGTGGTGGACTTCACCGCCGAGCGTCAGGGCGAGCTCTCGGTGTACGACCACGTTCGGGCCACGCTGGCCATGGAGGCCGGCGCGCAGGGGATCGGCGCCGCCACCGACCTGCTCTTGCGGCGCGCCCGCATGCAGCACCTCGCCAAGACGAGAGTCGATCGGCTGACCCACCCCGCGCGCCTCGCGCTGGCCCTGGTCGAGGTCGCCGCCGGCTCGGCGTTCGCCCCGCGCAGCACCGCGGTGGTGGTCCCGGAGCCGCCGTTGCCGTGGCCCGCCCGTCACGAGCTGCGCCTGGTGGCGATGACCTTGCTGGGCGGCGGCGAGCTCGTGCTGCACGCCACCGAGATCGCCGAGCTCCTGCCCCTCGTGCCCGAGGGCGCCATCGAGACGACGGATGGGCTCCGCGCCACGGCGGGAGAGTCCCACACCCTGCTCGTGCGCGTGTTCGCGACCGGCGCGCCCTACGACGCGTTCCGCGCAGCCCTCGACGCGCGCAAGGTGAAGGTCGAGGGTGGGCCCATCGCCCACCGCCTGTCGGTGCCCTATGGCTTCACCGCGCGCGACGTCCTCTCGATCGCCTTCGAGACCGAGGTCGACGTGCTCGAGGTGCGCCCCGCCCCTCGGCCGGCCGCCGAGCAGGTCGACCAAGAGCCCGATCCGTTCGACGAGCTCGAGGCCGAGAGCGCCGCGCGGGACCGTGGTCAGGCGGGCAGCGTCGCGCGCAGCGAACCCTGATCGAACACCCAGAGGTGCCCAGGCTCGCCGTGGATCCACGGCTCGTCGTGGGTGAGCGGCACCGTGCTCACGACCGCCACGCGGTCGCGCGGGGTGGTCACGGTGGAGAAGTCGATGGTCACGTCCTCGTCGGCCAGGCGCGCGAGGCCGAACGGCGCCTTGCGCACGAGGTGGCAGAGCTTGGTCGCGCACCGCGCGAACAGGTGGCGGCCGTCGCCGAGGAGGAAGTTGAAGCTGCCGCGCGCGCCGATCCGCCGCGCGACGTCGGCGACCGCGGCCCACAGCTCGGAGGTACGCCGGGGGTAGCCGTCGAACTCCTCGGAGAGTGCGCCGAGCAGGTGGCAGAACGCGCGCTCGCTGTCGGTGGAGCCGATCGGCGTGAACCGCCCCGAGAGCGGCAGCCGCGATGCGGCGCGCACAGTGCCGTTGTGCGCGAACACCCAGTCGTGGCCCCACAGCTCGCGGACGAACGGGTGGGTGTTGGCGAGCGTGATCGGCCCGCGCGTGCGCTTGCGGACGTGACCGACGGCGAGCAGGGTCTTGATGGGGTGGCTCTGGACGAAGCGAGCCAGCGGGCTCCGGTGGGCGGCCTCGGGCTCGCGGAACACGCGCGCCGCGTTGCCCTCGTAGAGCGCGAGGCCCCAGCCGTCGGCGTGGTGCGCGGTGCCACCGCCCCGCTTCCGCAGGCCGGTGAACGAGAACACGATGTCGGTCGGGACGTTGCACTCCATCCCGAGGAGCTCGCACATCAGGTCGCCTCACGCATGCGGCAACCCCATCGCGCCGGCGGTGAGCCAGCGGAGCACGATCTCGCAGGCGAACTGCGCGGCGGTCTTGTGGTGCGCGCGCCACTCGTCGCGGCCGGTGGACCCCACCTTGTTGGAGACCCCGAGCACCGCGGCGAAGGGGACGCCGTGCAGCGCGCACGCGTTGGCGATGCCGAACGCCTCGAGGTTCTCGAGCGCACACCCCGTCGCGGCGTGGATGCGGTGGGCGAGCGGGTCGTCGGTGGTGACCACGAGCGTGTTGGCCACGTCGAGGGTCGGTGGGCGCCCGCCCATGAGACCGAGCGCCAGCATCGGGTTCGCGTCCGCGTTCTTCGGCATCGGGTCGGGCATCGCGCCCCGCCCCTCGACCTCGATGGGGTCGACGAGCTGGGTGCGGCGCACGACGACGGCCTCGTTCAGCGAGACGGGTGCGCCGGGGTAGAAGCCGGCGGTGCCCACCAGCACCACCGCGCGCGGCCGCAGCTGCATCACGCGCAGCACGGTGCCCGCCACCGCGTTGGGGAGGCCGACGCCGACCGCCTTGCACGAGACGATGACGCCGGAGACGTTGCCGTACAGGTTGTCGCCGAGGAGGCGGCGCATCCCGGCGAGCTCCGGCGCGTAGGCAGCGAGGACGAGGAGATCGACCGAGCCCTGCGAGGAGGCGTTCATGGACCGTCCGAGTCTAGCGCCGCGGAGGGGGGCGGGCCGCTGCAAAGGTGGCCGCGGACCGTGGCCCCGGGTAGACCGGGGTGGGCATGGTGCCGCTCGAACGCCAGATCGGCGAATTCCTCGAACACCTCACCCACGAGCGACACGCGTCCCCGAAGACGGTGGAGCACTACGGCCGCGACCTGCGCGGCCTGCTCGCGTTCGTGACCGAGAAGCGCCCGGAGCCGGACGCCGCCGGGCTCGACATCCTCGTGCTGCGCGCGTTCCTCGGGCAGCAGGCCAAGCGCTGCGTGACCACGACCATCGCCCGCCGGATCTCTGCCCTCAAGGGCTTCTACCGGTTCCTCCACCAGCGGGGCGAGGTGCAGGTGAACCCCGCCGCCCGGCTCGCCTCGCCGAAGCCACGCCGGACCCTGCCCCGCATCCTCGACGCCGAGAGCGCCGGCTCGGTCGTCGAGACCACCGTCGCGCGCCGCCCGAAGAAGACCCCGCAGGGCCGCGCGGTCGACGAGGCCATCGACCTGCGGGACCGCGCCATCCTCGAGCTGCTCTACGGTGCGGGCATCCGGCTCGCGGAGCTCGCGGCCCTGTCGCTGCACGACGTCGATCTCTCGGCGCGCACGGCCCGCGTGCTCGGCAAGGGCAACAAGGAGCGCATCGTTCCGTTCGGGCCCCCCTGCGCGGAGGCCCTGGTCGCGTGGCTCGCGGTGCGCGATCGCCTGCGCACCACGCGGGGCCCCGGCGAGGCCCAGGCCCTGTTCCTCGGGCTGCGCGGCACCCGGCTCGGACCCCGCCGCGTCGAGTCGATCGTCCAGTCCCGCGGCGTGGCCGCGCTCGGCCGCGGCGACCTCCACCCCCACGCGCTCCGGCACTCCTGCGCGACCCACATGCTCGAGGGTGGCGCCGATCTACGCGCGATCCAGGAGATGCTGGGGCACGCCTCGCTCGCCACCACGGAGCGGTACACCCACGTCTCGGTGGACCACATCCTGCGCCAGTACGACGCCGCGCACCCCCTCGCGACGCGCAAGGCCTGACGCTGGCCCGGCCACTCACCACCAGCTCCGCACGATGAGGTCGAGGCCGATCGTCGTGCCACTGCCCTCGCCCTGCGTACCGACCCAGCGGCCCGCGCGCAGCCCGATTCCCGCGCGCCACGCCGGCCGCTCGCGATCCTCGAGCGCGAAGAGCACCTGCACGAGCACGTCGAGACCGAGGCGGCCCTGGGTCGAGACGCCGTCGGTGGTGAGCGCGTAGGTGGGCACGAGCCCCGTGCGGAACGTGGCGAAGCCACCGAGCGGCCGGCGTACGGCGAGCTCGGGGCCGCAGGCGAAGTAGCGCTGGCTCGCGCTCGTCTCGTGCCCGGCGAGGGAGCCGAAGCGGCTCACGAACCCGAGGTCGAGCGACCGGTAACCGATGCCGACCGATCCCTCGAGTGCGCCGCCGAGCACGAGGCCACTCTGACCGGGGACGATGGGGGTGAGCCCGAGCGCGCCGAGCCGCACCTCGGCGTAGCCGTGCGCCTCGCGAACCTCACCGGGGGTGATGGCGTCGCGCAGCTCGTCGGCGCGCGCGCCCGAGCTGCCGAGCAGGAGCGTGAGACCAGAAGCGAAGACGAATGCGACCCGCATGCTCAAAGAGAAGAGCGAGCGCCGTGCCAGTCGGGTGAACGCGCGGGATCGCCGCGCGGTGCGCGCTACGCGTGAACCACGCGCACGCTCGTCCGGCCGACCGTGCCGTCCACGAACACTTCGGGCGCGATCGGCCGCTGGTTGTACGTGGAGGCCATCGAGCGACCGTAGGCGCCGGCCTCACGCACGACGACGAACGGCGGCGGCGGATCGGGCAGCGGGTGCGTACCGAAGTCGTCGGACGACTCGCACACCGGGCCCGCGACGCGCCACGGCACGCGCGCCGCGCCCTGATCGACGAGCGGCTCGATGCGGTGGTGCGCCTGGTAGAGCGCGGGGCGCAGGAGATCGTTCATGCCGGCGTCGACGAGCAACCAGCGCCGATCGCCCGAGCGCTTGGGCTGGATGACCTGGGCGACGAGGAGACCGTAGGCGGCCACCAGCGCGCGCCCGGGCTCGATCACCATGGGCAGGTCGGCGAGGCCGTGGGCGTCGAGGGCGGCGCGACCAGCGCGCACGAAGGCGGGCCCGTCGGCCGCGAACTGGTCGTCTCGGTAGGGCACGCCGAAGCCACCCCCCACGTCGACGTACTCGAGCGCGAAGCCCTGGGCGCGGATGTCCCGCGCGAGGTCGGCCACCACCGCCGCGCCCTCGGCGTAGGGCTCCGCGGCCATGAGCATGGACCCCACGTGGCCGCTGACGCCGACGAGCCGCAAGGTGCCCTCGCTGGCGCGAACGTGATCGAGCGCGCGCCCGAGATCCACGCGGGCGACGCCGAACTTGGCCTCGTCGTGGCCGGTCGCGATGTGCGCGTGGGTGTCGACCTCGACGCCGGGGTTGATCCGGATGCCCACCGCGACGTCGCGGCGACCGAGGGCGCGGGCGCGCGCCACGATGCGCTCGATCTCCTCGACGCTCTCCGCGTGGATGCCCTTGATGCCAGCGCCGATCGCGAGGTCGAGCTCCTCGTCGCGCTTGGCGACGCCGCTGTAGACGATGGTGCTCGGCGAGGCGCCGGCCGCGAGCGCGAGGTGGAGCTCGCCGCCGCTCACCACGTCGATCCCGCACCCCGCCTCGACGATGGCCCGGGCGATCGGCTCGGCGCCGTTGGCCTTGATCGCGTAACAGCAGAGCCCGCGGCCCTCGAGCGCCGAGACCAGCGCGGAGGCCGCCGCGCGCACGGCGGCGAGGTCGTAGACATAGGCCGGCGTCCGCACGCCCGCGCGCGCGATCACCTGCGAGACACGCTCGCCGAGGACGGTCACTTCACCGCTTTGGTCGCGCACGCTGCCGAGCGCCGAGGGACGTTCCGGGCCGTTCATGGGGCGAAAACCCTAGCACCGCACACGACCTCCGGCGCCGTGCTAGGGTCTCTCCCCCCGCATGAGCGCAGATTCCGTCCGTCCCGGCGCCGAAGTCGATGCCTACTGCACCTCGTGCAAGGCCGACCGTCGCCACCGCATCATCGCCGTCGTCGGCACCACCCCCAAGAAGGTCGAGTGCCTGAGCTGCAAGGGG
The DNA here is from genome assembly GCA_964624885.1 of uncultured Polyangiales bacterium. Lineage (GTDB taxonomy): Bacteria > Myxococcota_A > Polyangia > Polyangiales > JADJMO01 > JADJMO01. The sequence continues at coordinate 47,767 of CAZUZY010000012.1, forward strand.
CACCACCTCTTCCGGCAGACCGAGGCGCAGAAGGCCGCGAAGGCCGCCCACAAGCGCGCGAGCAAGAGCGAGGTCGGCACGACCCCTCGCCTCGGCCGCTCCGCCCCGGCGACCCCCAAGCGCCGCACCGAGGAAGACCTCGTGGCGCTCTGGGAGAAGGCGATCGCCGGTCGCGCGTTCGACTCGTTCAAGCCCTACCGCATCACCATCCCGCTCGCGAAGGGTGACCTCATCCGTCACACCAAGTTCGGCGAGGGTGTCGTGGCCGAGGTCGTCGACGCGAACAAGTGCGAGATCCTGTTCAAAGACGGGGTCAAGATGCTCGCGCACTCGATCCAGGCCTGAGTCCCACTCCTCCTGGCAGCTCCTGGCAGCTCCTGGCAGTGGTTGGGCGAGCATGCTCGAGGGCTCGGCCACCGCCCTCGCCCGCCTCCTGCGCGCGCAGCGCTACCGGTTCGCCGACGAGCGCGGCCTGCAAGACGGCCTCGCGCGGGTGCTCGAAGGCGCCGCCATCGCGTTCGCGCGCGAGGTGCGGCTCGGCGACGCCGGCACCATCGATTTCCTGGCGGGCGACGTCGGGATCGAGGTCAAGGTCAAGGGCGGCCTCGCCGAGGTCACGCGACAGCTGTTCCGCTACGCCGAGCGCCCCGAGCTCGCGAGCGTGCTCGTCGTGACCACGCGTGCGAGCCATCTCCGCCTGCCCGCGGCGCTCGTGGGCAAGCCGGTCGTCGTCTGCCACCTGCTCGAGGGCGGGCTGTGAGCCGGCTGTTCGGGCGACTGCGGCGTGACGACGACGCCTTCGTGGTCGAGGCCGAGCCGCACGTGATCCTGCGGCTCAAGCGCGTGTTCGGCAAGGCGTCGCCCGTGGCGGTGGCGACCGTGCGCCTCTCCGACACCGAGGAGAACGCCCGCGATCTCCTGTGGTTCCTCGACCGCTACCCGATGGAGGTCGACGACCGCAAGTACCTCGAGCGCCGCGCCGCGCAGCACAAGGCGCGCACCGAGGCGATCCAAGACCTGCTCACCGGCAAGTACGAGCCGCCCACGTTCGCGCTCGCGCACCCGCCACGTCGCTACCAGCGCCTCGCGGCCGAGGTGCTGCTGCGCGGCCAGAGCCTCCTGCTCGCCGACGACGTCGGGCTCGGCAAGACGGTGACCGCGATCTGCACGCTGACCGACCCGCGCACGCTGCCCGCGCTGGTGGTCACGCTCGCCCACCTGCCCCGCCAGTGGCAGGACGAGATCAAGCTGTTCGCCCCCGCGCTGCGCACCCACGTGGTGCGCAAGTCGAAGCCCTACGACGTGCGCGTCGACGGCGCGTTCCCCGACGTGCTGCTGCTCAACTACCACAAGCTCAAGGGCTGGGCCGACGTGCTCGGCTCGAAGATCAAGAGCGTGGTGTTCGACGAGGTGCAGGAGCTCCGCCACCGGGGCAGCGCCAAGTACGAGGCGGCCGCGATCGTCGCGGGCGCCGCCAAGTTCAAGCTCGGGCTCTCCGCGACGCCCATCTACAACTACGGCGGCGAGATCTGGAACGTGCTCGACGTGCTGCGCCCGGGCGCCCTCGGCGAGCACGAGGAGTTCCTGCGCGAGTGGTGCGCGCCCGGCATGGACCCGCCTCGCATCGTCGACCCGCGCGCGTTCGGCACGTGGGCGCGCGAACAAGGGATCGTGCTGCGCCGCACCCGCGCCAGCGTCGGTCGCGAGCTGCCCGCGCTCACCAAGGTGCCCCACCACGTCGACTCCGACGCCCACGTGCTCGACCGCATCGGCAGCTCGGCGGCCGAGCTCGCGCGGGTGATCCTGCAGCAGAACGAGGAGCACCGCGGCCAGCGCATGCAGGCGAGCGAGGCGCTCGCCACGATGCTGCGCCAGGCGACCGGGATCGCCAAGGCGGCGTTCGTGGCCGATTTCGTGCGGCTCCTGGTCGAGAGCGGCGAGCGGGTGGTGCTGTTCGGGTGGCACCGCGAGGTCTACGGCGTGTGGATGGATCGCCTCGCCGATCTGAAGCCGGCCCTCTTCACGGGGAGCGAATCGGGCTCCCAGAAGGAGGCCGCGCGGGCCCGGTTCGTCGACCGCGAGACCGACATCCTCATCATGTCGCTGCGGGCGGGCGCCGGCCTCGACGGCCTGCAGCACGTGTGTCGGACCATCGTCTTCGGCGAGCTCGACTGGTCCCCGGGCGTGCACGAACAGTGCATCGGCCGCGTCTACCGCGACGGCCAGAAGGAGCCGGTGGTGGCGTATTTCCTGGTCGCCGACCACGGCGCGGATCCGGTGATCGCGGACGCGCTGCACCTCAAGCGCCTGCAGGTGGACGGCGTGCGCGACCCGTTCGCCGAGATCGTCGAGGCCCAGGACAGCGGCGAGGGCCGGGTGCGCAAGCTGGCCGAGGACTACCTGCGCCAGCGCCGCCACGCCTAGCTCGCGCCGCGCTTCGCGTCGCCGCCTTACGCTAGAGTACGCGGGTGTCCGACGACGTCCTCGCTCTGCCGCCGAGCCCGACCAAGCACGACTTCGTCGCCACGACCCGTGCGCGCCTCCTCGAGCTCGCGGCCAAGGGGAGCGGCCCCAAGACGGCCGCGCGGCGGCAGGCGGTGATCACGGCGTTCCGCGAGCAGATCCCCGCCTTCGTCCCCCGCGACGTGACGCTGTTCGAGGTGATGGCGGGCGTGCGCATCCTTGCTGCGATCGCCCTCTGTGTGGTGACCGTCGTGCTGACCTACCGCTCCGGGGCGTTCGTCCTGTTCGTGTTCGGGCCGATCACCTGGGCCGTCCACGACACCGCGCGCCGGTTGCGCGAGCCGGAGCGAGAGCGCCGCATCTATGCGGCCGAGTGCGCGGACCTCGAGGCCTTCTACCTCGCGCAGGCCTCCGAGGTGCCCGAGGTGATCGACGCGACCGGCGACGTCGTCACGGCCGCTTCGCTCGTGCAGGTCGCCGGCAAGAAGGAGCTCGTGCGCTTGGCCCGCAACACGAGCTTGCCGGCCCGCGCGCAGCTCGCCGCGCTCGGCGCGGGCGCGGGGAGGCTCGAGATCCCGATCGTGGCGCGCGGTGCCGGCTTGGATCGCCCCTGGAACACCCTCGTCGTCCGGTCTCCGCGCAAGATCGCCGAGGACGAGGCCGTCGTGGTCCAGCTCACCATCGCGGAAGACGGGCGCATCACGCTCGACGCCACTGCGGTGGATCGCGGGGGGCGGCTCGACGCCCACTTCATCGACGAAGAGGCGCGCTTCCCCGTCGAGCGCCACGGCTACCGACGCTAGCGGAGCGCCTCGTGCAGGGCCGCTGGGTCCGCCATCGACGCGAGCGCCACCGATTTCTCGACCTTGCCGCTCCGCACGAGCTCGGCGAGCGCGCGGGCCATCGGCACCATCCCCTGCTCGCGACCGGTCTGCAGGGTGGCCGGGATCTGGTGCCCCTTGCCCTCGCGGATCAAGTGCCCGACCGCCGGGGTGATCGGCAGGATCTCGAGCGCGGGCACCCGACCACCGTCGCGGCTCGGCAGCAGGCGCTGCGCGAGCACCACCCGCAGCACGTCGGCGAGCTGGCTCCGCACCTGCCGCTGCGCGTGCTCGGGGAACTGGTCGACGATGCGATCGACGGCGCCGACGGTGCTCCCGGCGTGCAGCGTCGCGAGCACGAGGTGGCCTGTCTCGGCCGCCGTCACGGCGGCGGTGATGGTCTCGGCGTCGCGCAGCTCGCCGAGCAGGATGACGTCGGGCGCCTCCCGCAGGGCCGCGCGCAGCCCCTCGGCGAACGAGGACACGTGCGCCCCGACCTCGCGCTGGTGGACGATGCCGCGCCCGTCGCCGAACACGTACTCGATCGGATCCTCGAGGGTGACGACGTGCTTCGGCCTGGTGCGGTGCAGGTGCTCGACGAGCGCGACCAGCGTGGTGCTCTTGCCGCTCCCGGCCGGGCCGGTGACGAGGACGAGCCCGTCGGGCAGCTCGCCCAGCTTCGCGATGGACTCGGGCAGCCCGAGCTGACGCAGCGTGGGCGGCGCGGTGCGCACCGGCCGCAACACGGCGGAGGCTCCCGCGAGCGCGTCGAAGCGGTTCGCGCGGTAACGGACGCCGTCGACGACGATCGCGAAGTCGGTGCTCCCCGCGCTCGCGAGGCGGGCGCGTCGTGTCGAGTCGAGGCCCGCGTCGAACATCGCCGACACCCCCCCGACGGGGATCGTGATCTCGCCGCGCACCATCTCGCCGTGTACGCGCGCCGCCACCGCGCGGCCGTCAGCGAGCACGAGGTCGGAGGCGTCTGCGGCGCGGGCCCACGCGACGACCGCGGCCAGCAGCTCGTCGTAGGGGCCGGTGGGCTGCGGAAATGCTGCCACTGCTGCCATGGGCGGGATCGGCGGCACGGGTGCTGCCATCAGGACCGCGGACACCCCGACCATCGGCGCTGGTGACGTGGGTGCGGCCGCTGGCGCAGCCGTGACCACCCGGGAGAAGCTCGCCTCGAAGCGATCGGTGGTGCGCCAGCGCGCCTTCACCGCGCCGAAGACCCCCTCGCCGGCGGGAGTGCCGCCGGCCTCGCCGGCCACCTCGCGCAGCGCCATCCGCACCTCGTCGGCGTCGAGCGCCGGCATGCTCAGTTGCTTCTTGCCCTTGGGGCCGCGGATGGCCGGCGGGTCGTACGCGCGCAAGATCACCTCGGCCGCATCCTGGGCAGCGGCGAGGCGGAGGAGGGCTTCGACGGTCGACACCTCCCGAGGATACGCCCGACCCGCGCCCCCTGTTCCCTAGCGGTAAGGGGTGGCCGTGAGCCGCGACAAGGCGGCCTCGAAGTGTGATCCGCTGCCGTCACGGAGGGGCGCGATTTTTTCTTCGGCACGAATGTAAAGCCGGGTTTTACATTCGTGCGCGGACAAAATTTGCCGGTGTCCTGCCGGTGCTCGCCACACCCATCGCTGCGCCTCGTCCCGGCTGCCCGCGCGGCGTATGTTCGCGGGCATGGACCACAAGCGCCTTGGTCGCACCGGCCTCAAGGTCAGCCGCCTCTGCCTCGGCACCATGAACTTCGGCCCGCAGACGAGCGAGGCCGACGCCTTTGCCATCATGGACAAGGCACACGAGCTCGGGATCAACTTCTTCGACACCGCCGACGTGTACGGCTGGAGGAAGGGCGAGGGCTGGACCGAGCAGATCCTCGGCCGCTGGTTCGCGCAGGGCAACGGCCGCCGCGGGCGCACCGTGCTCGCCACCAAGGTGTTCGGCGGCATGGGCGACTGGCCCAACGAGTCGCGGCTCTCGGCGCTGCACATCCGCCGCGCGTGCGAGGCCTCGCTCCGGCGCCTGCAGACCGACCACCTCGATCTCTACCAGATGCACCACGTGGACCGCGACACGCCGTGGGACGAGATCTGGCAGGCGATGGAGGTGCTCGTGCAGCAGGGCAAGGTCCTCTACGTCGGCTCGTCGAACTTCGCGGGCTGGCACATCGCGCAGGCCAACGAGGCCGCCAAGGCCCGCCACTTCCTCGGGCTCGTGAGCGAGCAGAGCCTCTACAACCTGTTCGATCGCACCATCGAGCTCGAGGTCATCCCGGCGTGCCAGGGCTATGGTCTCGGCCTCCTGCCATGGAGCCCGCTCAAAGCCGGCGCGCTCGGCGGACTGAAGAAGGCCGCCGAGGGACGTCGCGCAGGAGAGCAGGCGCAGCGCACCGTGAAGAAGCACCGCGCCGAGCTCGAGCGCTTCGAGGCGCTGTGCCAGGAGATCGGCCACGAGCCCGCCGACGTCGCGCTCGCGTGGGTGCTGCACAACCCGGTGGTCACCGCGCCGATCATCGGCCCGCGCACCCTCGAGCACCTCACCCATTCGCTGCGCGCGCTCGACGTGAAGCTCGGCGAGGACACCCTGCGCAAGCTCGACGAGATCTTCCCCGGCCCCGGCGGCGCCGCCCCCGAAGCCTACGCCTGGTAACCGAACCCCTCGAACGCCCCAGCGCCGCCGGCGTGCTGGAACACGCAGCCGACAACACGCAGTCAACCCGACGTCACAGCCCGCTGGCGGCAGCTCCCGCCGCGCAGCGGCGCGCGGGGGTGGGAGGCCCGTCTGCGACCTCGAGCCCGAAGGGCGAAGA
>CAZUZY010000012.1:53956-56587 GCA_964624885.1 uncultured Polyangiales bacterium
TCCCGCCGCGAAGCGGCGCGCGGGGGTGGGAGGCCCGTCTGCGACCTCGAGCCCGCAGGGCGAAGAGGGCGCGGCGGCCGCCCCAGAGGGGGGCGCGAGCCCCCCTCCAGCAAACACAGCTACACCGGGTCCTTGCTGCGGAGGATCATCATCATCGCGATGAGGGTGATCAGGGTCATGCCGCCGAGCACCGCGTAGGGCAGCCAGGTCTGCTGCCACATCGTGAAGCCCCACGCGCCGTCGAACGGGAACTGGCTGCCGATCGTGTTCGGGCCCTGCACCGCGCCGATGTAAGCCTTGGGGCAGTTGAACTGCAGGTGGTCGCCGACCTCCTTGAGGAACAGCTTGTCCATGATCTCCGCGGGCATCGCCTCCTTGCCCTTGGGGAGATTGAACAACCACTCCTTGGTCGTGGAGTTGATCACGCGCTCCGGGGCGATGGCGCCCTCGAAGCCCCAGCGCGCCGGGATACCCCACATCGGGTACTCGAGGAGCGGGTTCGAGGTGACCGGCACGAGGGTGCCGCCGAGCACGACCTGCGGGATGAGCGCGATCGGAGTGAGCGCCATCGCGGCCTCGCTCGAGGCGACCACGGTGGAGAGCAGGAGGCCGATGGCCACCGCGTCCATGGCGGTGATGACCAGCATCGCGAGCTGCTGGAAGAACACCTCGGGGTGGCCGTTGGTCAGACCGTTGAACCCGAGCGCCGGCGACACGATGCCGAGCAGCAGCAGGCATTGGATGACGCAGACGAAGCTCAGGAGGATGTACTTGCTGAGCACGTAGTTGGTGAGGCGCAGGTTCACCATGCGCTCGCGGAGATAGATCGCGCGCTCCGCGACGATCTCGCGGGCCGCGTTCGAGGTGCCGAACCAGATGGCCGAGACCACCATGAAGAACAGCGCGCCCGCGATGTCCTTCACGTCGTGGCCCTTGAGGATCTCCGCGGCGAGCTCGGCGTCCTTCTTCGGATCGCCGCCGCCCTCTCCGGCCGCGAGGGTCTTGAGGCCCTGGAGCGCCGCCAGGCACCAGGGGGGTGGGCCGGCGCGCTGCGGGCCGAACACGAGGCAGAGGAGCGCGCCGATGATCGGCGCCTGCGCGAGCATGATGACCGTGCCGGCGCGATCGCGGAGCTTCACCTTGAAGTAGCGCGAGATCAGCAGGCCGAGCTGGCGCAGCACCGGGGGAGCGCCGCGGTGGAACCCGCCGCCGCTCTTGTGGCCCTCGGCCTGCCCGATCGCGCGCGCGCCCGAGTACATCTTGCCGAAGGTGGTGTTGCCGTTGGCGAAGAACTCCTCCCGCCACTGCTTGGCGGCGGCGAGGCGTGCGACGGGTCGCGGGGTGTTGGGATCCCGCGCCTTCATCTCGTCGAACACCTTGCCCTCGCGCTGCTTGAGCATGTCGAACATGTCGCGCGGGTTGTCGATGTTGTTCGGCTTGCCGTTGCGCTCGAGCAGGCTGCCGAAGAACTTGTAGCTGTCGACCGCCGTGGGCCCGTAGAAGATCGGGACGCCGCCGTAGCCCATGATGAGCGCGAGGTTGAACTTCTCGTACTCGTCCTTGGCGGGCTGGTGGATGGTCGTGATGATCGTCTTGCCCGTCTTCTTGGCGAGGTCGGACAGGAGGTTGATCAGGGCCGTGGTGTCGTCGGCGGCGAGGCCCGACGTGGGCTCGTCGAGGAACATGATGACCGGGTCGGTCACCAGCTCGAGCGCGATGTTCACGCGCTTGCGCTGACCGCCGGACAGGACCTTCTTCTCGGGCTTGCCGATCTCGAGGTTCTGCACCTGCTCGAGGCCGAGATCGCGCAGCGTCTGCCCGACGCGCTGATCGATCTCCTCGTCGGTCATGTCGGGGGGCAGGCGGAACTTGGCCGAGTACCGCACCGCCTCGAACACGGTGAGCTCGGGGTGGACGATGTCGTCCTGCGGCACGTAGCCGATGGAGCCACGCAGGAGGTCGTAGATCTCGTAGAGGTCCTCGCCGTTGATGCGTACCTGGCCGCTGGTGGGCGCCTGGTAGCCGTTGAGCGTCATCAGGAGCGTGGTCTTGCCGGCGCCCGACGGCCCCATCAGCGCGATCATGTCGCCCGGCAGCGCCTTGAAGCTCACGCTGTCGAGCAGCACCTTCATCTGGCCGGGGTTGTCGCGGTCGGGCACCTCGAGATAGAGGTTCCAGGCCTCGATCGAGCAGGTGGGCTTGCCGGCCCACTGGTTCTGGTCGACCTCGACCATCGCCTCGACCTTCTGGCCCGTGGTCTGGATGACCAGGGGCATCGGGCCGATGTAGACCTTCTCGCCGTTCGAGACCTCGACCCGCGCGTTCGGCGTGAGCCGCTGCCCGCGCACGTAGGTGCCGTTCGCGGAGCCGCGGTCCATGAGGAACATGCGGCTGCCCTCCTGGAACAGCTGCGCGTGCTTGCTCGAGACCTGCGGGTGGTTGACGACGATCTGATTGTCGGGCGTGCGGCCGATCGAGATGGCCGCGGCGGCGCCGCCACCGAAGACGGCCTCGCCGATCATCGTCCGCGCCTTGTTGGAGCGGGGCGGGCCCATCGCCGGATCGGGAGCGCCGGCGGGCGGCGCGGCCATCGGCATCGGCGCGGCCATCGGCATCGGCATCGGCGCGGCC
>CAZUZY010000013.1:0-54844 GCA_964624885.1 uncultured Polyangiales bacterium
ACCTCGTCATCGGCGATGGCCCGACCGCCGGTTCGGCGACGCCGCCAGCGTCGGGGCCTTGCCCGGGCTCGCCGCGCGGCTCGATCTGTCCGAGCTCGAGACCACCGACACCCCGCGCGCGGGCGTCTCGGTGTTCGGCGGCCAGCTACGCATGCACGAGGCGCGCATCTGCGCGGTGTTCCCTTTCGCGCTCAGCGACGACTCGCTCACCGACAGCGACGGCACGATGGTGAAGTCGGAACCGAGTCTAGAGGACGCCGGTGGCAACGCCTGCGGCTGTCTCGCCCTCACGGCGTGCCTCGCGACCCGGTCCAAGCTCACACCGCTCGTGGTGCCAGCGCCGACGAAGCCGTGACGGGCAAAAGTGGCACCGCATGCCACTTGACACCGAGTGCCACATTGCTAGAGTGCGGTCCCATGACGACCCGCATCCCCGAGACCGGCCTGGACCGTGCGACCGTGTTCGCTGCCCTCGAGCAGGCGCGCGAGAAGGACCTCGCGTGGCGGAAGGGCCGCGCGTACGCGTACGTGTACGACGGCGGCAAGGAGATCGAGGAGGTCGGCAAGCACGCCTACATGGCGTTCCTCACCGAGAACGGCCTCGACCCCACGGTGTTCCCGAGCCTTCTGCAGTTCGAGAACGACCTCGCTGCGATGGCGCGCGCGCACCTCGGCGGCGACGAGCACGTGGTCGGCAACTTCACGAGCGGCGGCACCGAGAGCATCATGCTCGCGGTCAAGGCGGCGCGGGATCACTTCCGCGAGCTGCACCCCGGGGTCGCGGGCAAGCCGGAGCTGGTGCTGCCCATCACGGCGCACGCGGCGTTCTTCAAGGCCGCGCACTACCTCGACGTCACCGCGGTGCCGGTGCCGGTGAATCCAGACACCTTCCGCGCCGACCCGGCGCAGATGCGGGCCGCCATCACCGAGCGCACCATGATGCTCGTCGCGTCCGCCTCGTCGTACGCGCACGGCGTCGTCGACCCGGTGCGCGAGATCGCGGCGCTCGCGGCCGAGCGCGGGCTGCTCTGCCACGTCGACGGCTGCATCGGCGGGTTCTTGCTGCCTTACTTCCGCCGCCTCGGCGCCGAGGTGCCCGACTTCGACTTCCGCGTGCCGGGCGTCACGTCGATGAGCATGGACTTCCACAAGTACGCGCTGTGCCCGAAGGGCGCGTCGATCGTGCTCTACCGGGACAAGGCGCTGCGGCGCCACCAGATCTACGCGTGCTCGAGCTGGACCGGTTACACGATGGTCAACAACACCATCCAGAGCAGCAAGTCGGGTGGACCGATGGCGGCGGCGTGGGCGGTGCTGCAGTTCGTCGGCGACGCGGGCTACCTGCGCATCGCGAAGGATCTCCTCGCGACCCAGCGCGCTCTCGTGGCCGGCATCCGGGCGATCCCGGGTCTCCGCGTGCTCGGCGAGCCGGAGATGACCCTCGTCGCCTTCGCCTCGGAGGAGCTCAGCGTGTTCCAGCTGTGCGACGCCATGAAGAAGCGGGGCTGGTACATCCAGCCGCAGCTCGCGTACGGCTCTTCGCCGGCCAACGTCCACCTGTCGATCCAGCCCGGCAACGTGCAGTGGACGGAGGCGCTCCTCTCGGACCTGCGCGCCGCGGTCGAGGAGCTCCGCGGCCGGCCGCAGCCCGACCTCGCGCCCATGGCGCAGGCGCTCACCGCGCAGATCGAGGCCGACCCGAGCGGCCAGGCCATGGCGAACATCGTGGCGATGACGCGCGGCTCGGGCGACGGCCCCACCCCCGACGAGATGGCCGACACCAACCACCTGCTCGACGCGCTGCCCCGCCCTCTGCAGGAGCGCCTGCTGGTCGAGTACGTGAACGAGATGTTCGTCCCCTCGAGCCGCTGAGCCATGGACCAGGAGCTCTCCCTCCGCGACAAGAAGAAGGCCGCGGTCCGCGAGGCGCTGATCGACGCGGCGCTGCGGCTGTTCCGCGCCCGCGGGTTCGATGCGGTCACCATCGACGAGATCGCGGCGGCGGCCGAGGTCTCGCGGCGGTCGTTCTTCCGCTACTTCCCCACCAAGGAGGCGGTGCTGCTCGAGCGCCGTCACGAGCAGCTCGCGAGCTTCCGAGCCCTGCTCGCCGCGCCGCGCAAGGGTGAGGCGCCGTTCGCGCTCGTCCGACGGGCATGCCTCGCCCTCGCCACCGAGTACGTCGCGCGGCGCCGGCAGATCCTCGAGGAACGCACCATCGTCGCGGCGGCCGCTTCGCTCGTGGCGCGCGACCTCGAGCTCGACCGCGCGTTCGAGGGGGCCATCGAGGAGGCCCTCGGCGGCAGCCGGCGCGCCCGCATCTGCGCGGCGGCGGTGATCGGCGTCACGCGGGTGGTGCTCGAGGACTGGGCGGCGAGCGGCGGCAAGAGCGACCTCTTGGCCCTCGGTGGCGAGGCGCTCGACCTGCTCGAGCCGCTCGCGCCCGGCCGGAAGGCCACCTCGTGAACCCGCTGCTCGAGCTGTCCGCGGTCGAGCTGGCCGCGCGGATCCGCGCCCGCGACGTCTCGCCGGTCGAGGTCGTCGAGACCCACGTCCGGCGCATCGAGGAGGTGAACGGCCGACTCAACGCCGTGGTGCGCCCGCTGTTCGCCGCCGCCCACGCCGAGGCGCGCGCCGCCGAGCGCCGACTCCTCGCGCGTGAGGCCGACCTGCCCCCGTTCCTCGGCGTGCCGTTCACCAGCAAGGAGCACCTCGAGGTGCGCGGTCTGCCCAACACCGGCGGGCTCGTGCGGCGGCGCGGCGTGGTGGCGCCGCGCGACGCGACGGTGGTGGCGCGCATGCGCCAAGCCGGCTTCGTCCTGCTCGGCACGACCAACGTGCCCGAGGGGCTCACCTGGTACGAGTGCTACAACAAGGTCTACGGGCGCACGTCGAACGCGTACTCGGCGCGCCACACGCCGGGCGGTTCGTCGGGCGGCGAGGGCGCGATCATCGGTGCCGGCGGCTCGCCGATCGGGATCGGCGGCGACATGGGCGGCTCGATCCGCCTGCCGGCGTTCTTCAACGGCATCGCCGGGCACAAGCCGAGCGGCGGTCGCATGCCGGAGACCGGCGCGTGGCCCGGCGCGCGCGGCCTCATCGCGCGCTACAAGGTCCTCGGGCCGATGGCGCGGCGGGTCTCCGATCTCCGCGCGGTGATGCCGATCCTCGCGCGCCCCGACGGCCAGGACCTCTCGGTCGACGGGCCCGCGTGGGCCGAGGAGTCGCTGACACCGCGCGACGTGCGGGTGTTCTACTTCGACGACAACGGCGTCATGCGCCCGAGCGCAGGGGTGTCGTCGGCCGTGCGCGAGAGCGCGGCGGCCCTCGGTCGGCTCGGATGCGCGGTCGAGCCGTGGCGGCCGACACACCTCGAGCGCGGCTTCCAGATGTGGGCGAACGCCCTGGCCCAGTCGGGCGGGCCCAAGTTCAACGACGTGATCGCCGACGGGGGCGAGCTCGATCTGCTGCGCGAGTGGCTGCGCTGGCCGGTGCGGCGGTCGGCGCACACGTTTCCGGTGCTCGCGCTCGCCGCGCTCGAGAAGGCGATCGCCAAGGCCCCGAAGTGGGGCAAGCAGATGGCCGACCTCCGCCACGAGATGCAGCGCGAGATCGAGGAGAAGCTCGGGCCGAACGGCGTGCTCGTCTGCCCGGTGTTCCACCGCGCAGCGCCGCGCCACGGGTTGCACGCGATGCTGCACTTCCTCGGCTTCACCTACTCGGGCACCTTCAACCCGCTCGAGCTCCCCTCGACCGCGGTGCCCACCGGCTTCGACGACGGCCTGCCCGTCGGCGTGCAGGTGCTCGGCGCGCGCAACCGCGACGTCGTCACACTGACCGTGGCGGGGTGGCTCGAGCAGGTGTTCGGCGGCTGGCGCCCGCCGTGGCGCCTCGGCGACTGAGCCCGCGCGGCGAGCGCCCCCGGCGATACCCGGTCGCGAGGAGCCAGGTCCGCGGGGCACGGTCGACGCGTTCGGGTGGCCATGGCCCGGGGCGGGGGGGCAACACGTCGAGCGCGGACCAGTCGTGGAACCAAGGTGCGGTGGAGCACGGGTCCACCGTGTCTCCCCCGACGTGCTGGTTGTGGTTCAGGAGGACGTAGCGGAGCGCGTTCTTGACCTCGGTCGGCGTGCGCAGCGCCCGCACGTGCGCCCGACCCGACAGGACCTTGCCCATGCGGCCCATGACGCGGTTGAGGGCGCGGGCCACGCGCACGGTGAGCGCACGGAGTCCGAAGGTGAGTGATGGGCGCCCGCTGGCCTCGACCAGGAGGTGCAGGTGGTTGCCCTGTACCGCGTAGTGGACGACGCGGAAATCAGCCTGCTGGACCCCCGCGAGGGCGCGGCGAATCGGCCCGAAGCACCGTTCCGCGCGCAGGTTCCACACGTGCTGGGCCACGCGCAGGGTGACGTGCTGTGGGACCTCTGGCGAGACCTCGGGCCGCCGGCGGTGCGACTCGCTGCCTGCGCGCCGGGGGCGACCGGCGCCCGGGCGAGCCCCACCTCGGCCGATGGGGCGAGGACGCTCGGGCTGCAGGAGCGACAGCTGCATATTTTGAATATGGCGATGAAAGCGAGTAGGTCAAGGGCGCTGCCAGGAGATGGCGAGCGGGTCGCGACCGAGCGGTCGGCACCTGCGCCAGTGGTGTACCCTCGGAGCGTGGAAGAGCCGGACTCGCGGGTGGTGTTCGCGTGCTCTGTGGCCCTCGGTGACCGCGCGGTGTCCGAGGAGGAGGGGGTGCCGGCGGGTGAGGAGGTCGCCGTGGTGGTGCACGAGGGCCTGCGGACCGCGGGCATGAACCTCACCGAGCTCGACCAGAGCAGCTGGGGGTTCTTCCTCTACGTCGACACGCCGGCGGGCTCGTTCTGCGTCGACGTCGCGTCCAACGCGGGCTGGGCGCCGGCGTGGCCGCCGTGGAGCGTGTTGCTCGAGGAGCCCGGACGGTTTGCCAGCGAGCTACGGCGCGCCGAGTTCGTCCGTGTCCGGTGCGCGTTGCACGAGTTCCTCAGCAACGACCCGCGCTTCTCGGCGATCGGATGGCTGTCGGCGAGCGAGTGGCGGCCGCGATCGAGCGCGGTGCCGCGGGCGCTGCCGCGGGGGTGAGCGAGACTTCGTGGCGGTCGGCGCGCCGCAAGGAGCCTGTGAATCCTTGTCGGCCGCCCGTGGAGGCGGCCGATGCTTCGCTCCACTTCGTTCCACTCAGCGCGGGGGCGTGTACCAGGCGACGACCTCGGCCTTCTCCTCGGCGGTCACCGTGAAGCCCTTGGCGAGGCCCGCCTCGTGGCGCGACTCGATGGTGGTGTCGACGAACGGCTTGTCGACATCCAGCGCGCCGAACGGATCGACCTGCACCTTGCCGCGCGCGAAGACCGCGAGCTGACCACCGCCCTCGAGCGCCGAGGGGAACAGGATGCGCTGCTCCTGGCCCTTGATCAGCTCGAACGGGCCACACTGCTCGGTGCGCTCGGTGTCCTTGGCGAACAGGTAGACACGGACGTACTCGGTGAGCATCGAGCTGATCGAACCGGCGCCGAAGCCCTGGCCCTCCTCGCGGAGGAACTTGGCGTCGCGCTCGAGCATGAAGTCGTCCTGCTTGGCCTTGAGCGCCTCCCACAGCGGGGTACGGATCGGCTTCACGAAGGCGTCGATGTCGGCGACCGGCAGCTTGGCCTCGGCGAGCGCTGCCATGCCGACCTTGAGCGCCGGTCCGAGCTCGGCGGGCGCCCAGTCGTCCTCGTAGAAGCCGATGCGCACGATGCACGCCGCGATCGCGTCGTCGGGGGGGGCGACGGCGAGCAGCGGCGGGTCCTTCAGCGAGAGCCCGGGCAGCCACTTCTTGCTGCCGACCGAGGTGGGCGGGACGCCGGTCGGCAGCCCGACCAGGGGGTTCCAGCGGATCTTGCCGTCGCTCTGCCCCAGCATGGGGATCGACCACCAGTAGACCTCTCCCTTGCCGATCGCGTCGCGACAGTCCTCGACCCACACGCCGATCAGGTGGATCGACACGTGGGCGCGATCGTTCGCTTCGGCCTCGAGCCGCGCGCGGGTCACCTGGGCGTCGGTGATGCGCAGCTGGTCGCAGAGCTCGTCGTCGAGGCCGAGGCGCTTCTTGTCGGAGAGCACGCGGGCGAGATCGTCGAGGGCCATGCGCAAGAGCGTAGACCCCCGAGGAGCACGAAGTCACGCCGGCGCGCGCGCCCGTCGTCGATCGTGGGCCGACACCACCACCATCCAGAGGACCAGGACGCCGGCGGCCACCTTCTGCAACGCAGGGAGGGCGAGGGGCGTCGGCGCCTGGGTCCGCATCTGCCAGGCGTAGAGGCCGGCGTCGATCGCGGCCGTCACCGCCAGCGCGACCCCGAGCCAAGCCGAGAACAGGGCCCGGTCGCGGAAGAGACCCACCACGGCGCAGGTGACCGCGAGTACCCCGGGGCCTGCCGCGAGGAGCACGCACACCCCGTGCAGACGCGGGAACCGATCGGAGGGGGTGAGGGGCACCGCGATGGCGGCGAGTGCCGACATCGTCCCCAAGACGCGCACCAGGAACCGCAGAACCCCGCTGCCGAGGGTGCGCGCGGTCACCATGAAGTGCGCCCACAGCGCGACCAGCATCGCGAGCATGCCGACCTGTGCGAGCGGGGCGCCCGGGTTCGGTCGACCGTCGAGCCCGTGGGCGTGGAACAGATCGCAGAAGAAGTTGGCGAAGAAGCGGTGCCCCACGGTGTGCGGATCGAGGAACGTTCCGCCGGGGTAGAGCGCCATCGCGATGGCGGTCGCCACCACGAACACGAGCGCCGCGCCGAAGACCAGCCGCCTCACTGGGAGACCTTGGGCAGTTGGGAGCCGAACGCCGCTTTCCAGCCCTCGGCGGCCCGCTTGCGGAGCTCCTCCTCGGTGAGGTGAGCGAGCTCGTCGAAGGCGTTGGCGATCTTCTCGTCGTCGACCCCGTCCTCGCGCGCGCGCGGGATCTTCTGGTCGGTGAGGGCCATCAGCATCATGACCGCCACGTGGTGCTCGGCGCCGCCGCGCGCGAGGAGCGCGAACGGGAGCGCGTGCACGAGGGCGAGGTGCGGCGGCGCGTCGCTCGTCATCTCGGCGAGGTAGGCCGAGAGCTCGCGGTTGGCCCGGTCACGCGCCGGCTCGGCGTACCCGACCAGCCGCCGCTCGACCCACGGTGAGATCGGCAGGTGCGGGCCGTCGATCTGGTGCTGGAGCTCGTGCCGCTCGGTCATGGTGACGATGGCCTCGCGGAGCGAGTATTCGACGGAGAGGCGTCGCAGCAGCTTGCCACAGTGACGCAGCGCCATGTCGGCGGCGGGTGAGAACGCGACGGTGTCGAGGCAGGTGGGCGGGTCGCCGAGCGCGGTCGCCTTCCATTGCTTCTCGGCGGCGGCGATCTCGTCGAGCACCACCAGCGCGAACGGCTGCGCGTCGCGCGAGAACCCGAGGCGACTCCCGTGCCCCCCGAACCCGCCCAGCGTCTTGACGTGCAGGGTGGCGTAGGCGCGCCCCTCCACCTTCACGGGGCGGACCTCCTCGATCTGATAGGTGGTCACGCGGAACGTGCGGCGCAGACCGTCCTTGGTCTCGCTCAGGATGACGATGGGATCCAGGTAGAACGGCACCGAGGCCTTGCGGGCGGCCTCGTTCACATCCATCACCAGTCTATGGAACTTGCGCCCGGCGACGTCGAGGTCGTCGCCCTCGCGCGCGAGAGTGTCGATGGCCGCCGCGAGGCCCGGATCGAGAGACTTGGCGGCGGCGCTCATCGCCCGCGCGGCCGCCTTCATGCGCACCGTCTCCTCGGCGCTCTGCTGGCCTTCGCGTGAGGCCCAGGCGCGACGCGCCGCGCTCCAGGCGAGCACCGCCTCGGCGTAGAGCTTGCGCTCGCTGTCGGTCGCCGGGTGGAGCTCCCACGCGACCCCTTTGTGCGGCGGACGCGCGAGGAACGCCTCGATCGCGACCACCAGGACCACGACCCCGGCACCCACCCCCGCGGCGCGCGGGAGCGGCAGCCCCGTCGGCAGCTCGAGGTCGGCCGTGCCTCCGGCGAGCTCGTCCACCACGAGCTCGACCACCGCGGTGAGCAGCGCCAGCACGGCGGCGAGCAGCGCCGCGGTGCCGATGGTCGCGAGCACCCCCGCGCCCGCCAGCCCCATGATCAGCGCGCGGTACACGAACAGCAGCAAGAGCGCCGGGAGGCCGAACGTGCACACGAGGCCCGCGATCGTCTGGTCGCGGGTGGCCGGCGTGTGCAGGTGGAAGAGGGCGCCCCCGACGGCGAGCATCGGAAACGCAGCGAACGCCACGAGCACCACCATGCCGACCTGGAAGCGCAGCTCGGGGAGATCGGGGATCGCGCCCAGGGCGGTGACGATCGTCATGAACGGGGCCTGTCCGCGCACCGGCCACGCGTAGTGGACGACGAGGGCCACGAGCGCCACCGCGAACAAGGGAGTGGCCGCCTTGCGCGTGTGCGGCTGGAAGGTCAGGTTGGCCGCCGCGCCGGCGAGCGCCATGGCGACGATGGCCGGCCACGGACGGTGCACGAGGCTCTCGGGCAGGCGGAGCGCCTCCCACGCCGAGGCGTCGGCCCCCAGCCGGACGACGACGGCGGCGCCGAGCAGGGCAGCGACGACGGCGACAGCCAGCGAGGCCGGGCGCTTGCAGGCCCGCGCCGCCACGATCATCGAGAGCCCGGCCAGGGTGGGGGCGAGCGCGGCGACGACGGCCGCGAACGGCAGCTCGGCGAACAGCGACCAGATCCACTGCGGCACGTCGCCGACCACCTCGTACGGCACCAGCACCGCCGCGGTGAGCACCCCACCGGCCCAGGTGGCGCGCCGGCGCAAGCGCTCGGCGGCCATGTCGTGGAAGAGGACGCGTTCGCTCATTTCGGCGCCGGCACCGACGCGACCCACACGACCAGCCGGTTCTTGGGGAACGTCGGATCCTCGTCGATGGTCTCGTAGACGATGCGCCGACCGTCGCTCGAGAACTGCGGGAACCGATCGCGGAACTCGTTCTTGGTCAGCACCTGCACCGGGCCGCCGGCGCTGGGCAGCGCGGCGATCTCGCCCTGGGCACCGCCGACGTGCAGGGTGAACGTGATCCACCCACCGTCGGGCGAGAACCGTGGCGTGCTCGCGTGCCCGCCGATGGCCAGGGTGACGACCTCGCCCGTCGCCAGCGTGAGCACCGCGAGCGAGCCCTGGGTGGTCTCGAGCACGAGCCGCTTGCCGTCCTTGTCGGCGCTCGGACCGCCGAACGCCGTGCCCTTCTTGGCCTTGGTCACCACCGTCCGTGTGGGTGGGGTCGCCTCGAGCTCGAGCGTGAACACGTGCTGGGGCACGACCGGGTCGTCGTCGTCTTCCTCGACCTTCTTCGGCGCCTTCGGGTCCTTCTTCTCGTCCTTCTCGCTCGGGAGCGGCACCTCGACCTTCGGGGTCTCGAGCAGGGCGAGCCGGTGCTCGTCGACGAAGGTGAACGCCGCGATGGAGCCGTCGCTGGCCTTGGAGGTGAACACCGTCTCGCCGTCGGACAGTCGCACGACGAGCAGCTCGGACGCACAGGTCTGGCACGCGCGGTCCCACATGGCCGCGAAGCGACCGCCCGGCGAGACCTTGGGGTCGACGAAGCGGTGCGCGGTGTCGACCCGCACGCGCCGTGGCTTGCCCGTCTTGTCGATGACGGTGATGGTCTTGGCCCACCCGAACAGGTCTTCGACCAGCACGACCGGCACCCCGGTGGTGGGCTCGGCGGCCGGATAGCCGTAGAGGTTGTAGCCTTTCCACAGGGGGACGGACTTGCTCGGGTCGTCCACGCTGCGCCACTCGAGCGCCTCGAGCTCGTTGATCCACCCCATGCTCTGCGCGCCCGCCATGTAGAACGGGCGGATGTCGTTGGCGCTGCGCAGGAACCCGAGCGGGGTGACCGCGGCGAGCTCGTCGTGGGCGGACGAGGGGCTCAGGTAGGTGGGCTTGACGGGGCCGTTCTCGCCGTCGAGTCGCAGCTTGCGCAGCTTGTCGTACGAGTCGACCGCGTTCTTGGTCATCGACGTGCGCTTGTCGGCGAAGTCCTTGGCGGGCGCGAGCGACGCCGCCTCGCCGGTGGCGCGCTTCTCGAGGATGGCCTTGATCGCCGGGTGGGCGAGCACCGCGGGGACCGCGAGGTCGAACGCCTGGTCGGCCATCGAGCTCGCGAGCAGGCGGCGCGCGACCTTCGGGTCCTTGGCGCCGGCGAAGCCCACGAGGCGGCCCGCCTCCTTGGCCGGCTCCCCCGCGAACGTGACGGTCACGGGCGCGTCTACGCGGAGCTCGAAGAAGCCGATCTTGTCGTGCTTGATCTCCTGCGGCTGGATGCGCGCCTCGATGACGAAGCCGGCCTGCAGCGCCTTGGCCGCCTCGGCCGGCGACTTGGCCTTCTCGAGGATGCGGGTCACCTCCGGATCCCCGGCCTTGACCACGTCGAAGCCGAGCTTGGTGAGGCGTTCTCCGAGCTGATCGGAGAGCACCGCGGCCGGCTCCGACCCCTCCCACCAGTACCCGTCGACGTCGAACGCCACCAGCACGCGGTTGGGTCGCGGCGCCTGCGAGAGCCGATAGAAGAAGAGGCCGGCGCCCACGGTGACCGCCATGAGCACGACGATCACGGGCCAGATCCGCCGGCGGGGGACCAGGACGGGCTCTTCCGAGACAGGGGGCGTCATGGTCGACGATGATGGGCATCCCCCCACGCGCGCGGCAATCACCTACACTCCCGGGGTGGGTTTCGAGGAGCGCCTCCGCGCCGAGTCGTTGCGGCTCTACGACCGCTACGAGCGCGAGATCGTGGAGGGGCTGTCGTTCTGCCCGTACGCCGAGGGGGCACGCGAGGCCGGCCACGTGCGCGTCGAGGCTCTCGTCGTGGAGGCTTCGCCCACGGAGGTCGCCGTCGCGGTCGAGGAGCTCGCGTCCGACCCCGAGGTCGACATCGGCATCCTGTTGCTGCCGCTCTGCGTGCTCGATCGCCGACGCTTCGCGCGCTTCGTCGCGGAGGTGCGCGAGCTCGTCCCCGCGCGAGACTCGGGGTCGTTCGCGATGGCCGAGTTCCACCCCGAACCGCTCGCCTCGGTACAGAAGCCCGGCGACCTCACGGCGTTCGTCCGGCGCTCCCCCGACCCGACCATCCAGCTCGTGCGCATGCGCGCGCTGCAGCAGGTGCGGGCCCGGGAGACCCATGGGAGCGGCTACGTCGATCCGAGCGAGCTCGCCCTCATCGAGCGCCTCGGTAGCGCGCGCGAGCCAGTCCGCCCTCCGCTCCACGAACGCATCGCCGACATGAACCGGGAGACCATCGACCACCTCGGGTTCGACGCCGTGGTGGCGCGCATCGAGGACATCCATCGTGACCGCGAGCAGACCTACCGCCGCCTGTGGGCAGATCTCCCCCCCGGCCCTCGGCGGTGACCGCCGGGCGGACATCGGCTAAGGCGCGGCGTTCATGTCGTCCGGTCCCCAGTCTCACTCCCCGCGCGCGGAGTCGCCCCGCGAGCTCGCGGCGATCTCCATCGCCGCCCTGGGCGTCGTCTACGGCGACATCGGCACCTCGCCGCTCTACGCCTTCAAGGAGTGCTTCGGCGTCGAGCACGGCCTGCCGCGCACCCCCGAGAACGTACTCGGCATCCTGTCGCTGATCTTCTGGTCCCTGACCCTGGTCGTCATCCTCAAGTACCTGGCCTTCATCATGCGGGCCGACAACCGGGGAGAGGGCGGCATCCTCGCGCTCCTCGCGTTGATCTCCGACGTGAAGTCGAAGAGCAAGCTCGGCCTCGTGTTCCTCGGGCTGTTCGGCGCGGCGCTCCTCTACGGCGACGGCATGATCACCCCCGCCATCTCGGTGCTCTCGGCCATGGAGGGCCTCGGCGTCGCCACCCACGCGCTCGACCGCTTCGTCGTGCCGTCCACCGTCGCCATCCTCGTCCTCCTGTTCCTCGTGCAGAAGCGCGGCACCGCGAGCGTGGGCGCGGTGTTCGGTCCGGCCACCCTCGTGTGGTTCGTGGCCATCGCCGCCGCCGGCCTGCCCTGGATCCTCAAGAACCCGACCGTGCTCAAGGCGATGAACCCGCTGTACGGCGTGAAGTTCTTCCTCCACCACGGCAAGCACGGCTTCCTCGTGCTCGGCAGCGTGGTGCTCTGCATCACCGGCGGTGAGGCGCTCTACGCGGACATGGGGCACTTCGGGGCCAAGCCGATCCGCATCGCGTGGTTCGCCGTGGTGTTCCCGGCCCTGCTCCTCAACTACTTCGGCCAGGGGGCGCTCATGCTCGCCCGCGGCGCCGCTGTCGAGCACCCCTTCTACGAGCTGGTCTCGGGCTGGATGCTCTACCCGATGGTCGCCATCGCCGCGGTCGCGACGGTGGTCGCCTCGCAGGCCCTCATCTCCGGCGCCTACTCCCTCACGCAGCAGGCCGTGCAGCTCGGCTACTGCCCCCGTGTCTCGATCGTCCACACGAGCGGCGACGCCGAGGGCCAGATCTACGTGCCGGAGATCAACTCCATCCTCATGGTGGCGTGCGTCGCGCTGGTGCTCGCGTTCCGCGAATCGGGCAAGCTCGCCGCGGCCTACGGCATCGCCGTGACCGGGACCATGAGCATCACCTCGCTCCTGTTCTACCAGGTGGCCCGCAAGAAGTGGGGCTGGAGCTTCGGCGTCGCGGGCGGGCTCGTCGGCTTGTTCCTCGTGTTCGACCTGAGCTTCTTCGCCGCCAACCTCGTGAAGTTCATGCACGGAGGCTGGTTCCCGATCGTCATCGCCACCGCGATCTTCGTGATCATGGTCACCTGGAAGCGCGGCCGCGCCGCGCTCGGCGCCTACATGCTCGGGGCCACCCTGCCCATCGACATGTTCCTGTCCGACGTGAAGGAGACCAAGCCCCACCGCGTGAAGGGCAGCGCGGTGTTCATGACCAGCAACCCCGACGGTGCGCCGCCGGTGCTCCTCCACCACTTCAAGCACAACAAGGTGCTGCACGAGCAGGTCCTCCTGCTCTCGATCCAGACCAAGCACGACCCGGAGGTGCCGGCGAACGAGCGGGTCACCGTCACCGATCTCGGCCACGGCTTCTACCAGGTGGTCGCGGTGTACGGCTTCATGCAGACCCCGAGCGTCCTCGACATCCTCCAGGCGTGTCGCGAGGGCGGCGTGGCGGCCAACCCCGACGACACGAGCTTCTTCCTCGGTCGCGAGACCTTGCTCACCACCGGCAAGAGCGGCATGGCCACCTGGCGCAAGGCCCTGTTCTCGTTCCTCTCGCGCAACGCGCGCCCGGCCACCCACTTCTTCCGCATCCCACCGAACCGGGTGGTGGAGATGGGGATCCAGGTCGAGCTGTGAGCCAGGCGGGGCTCTGGGCCGTCGGGGCGTTCGCGCTCGTCGTCGGCTGCGGGCCCCAGCACACGCCGCCGCCGACGCCGCCGCCGGTCGTCGTCACCCCGAAGCCCGCGATCTGCGGCGGGGCGCCGATGCGGGTGCGGTTCTTCGACGTCGGTCAGGCGCTGTCGGTGCTGGTCGAGCTCCCCGACGGCCGCGCCATCCTGGTCGACGCAGGAGAGTCTCCCAAGCGGCCCGGTTGCGGCGCGCCGTGCCAGGCGTGGAACGACCACCTGCTCGATTCGGTGACGAGCTCGCTCGGCGGGAAACCCATAGACTTGCTATGGATCACGCACCCCCACTCCGATCACCTCGGTGGTGTGCCCGAGCTGCTCGAGAAGGTCGCCGTGAAGGCCTACGCCGACAACGGGCGCGACCTCGACAAGAAGCAGGTCCAGCGCGCGCGGAGTGCGGTCGTCGCGCACGGCGCGGCCGTCCACGAGATCGTCCCCGGCGCCAAGTCTCCGCTCGGAGACAGCGCGGGCCTCACCCTGCGCCCGATCCTTCCCGCGACGTTCCCCCCGTCGTGCGCGCAGGGCGACGTCAACGACTGCTCCATCGGCCTGCGCATCGACTACTGCCAGTCCTCGGTGCTGTTCACGGGCGACGCCGAGGCCGCCGAGGAAGCCCTGCTCGATCCCGGCGGTCCGGTCACCCTGCTGCAGGTCGGCCACCACGGGAGCGAGACCTCGAGCAGCGCCGCCTTCCTCGCCAAGACCACCCCTCGGTACGCCGTGATCTCGAGCGGCAAGCCCGACGAGGGCACCAACGCCACCTACTGCCACCCCCGGAAGAAGGCCGTCGAGAAGCTCGACCAGGTGCTCGGCGGGCAGCAGGGCAAGGCCCTGCGGGTGTTCGACGGCGCCGTCTCCTGCAAGGGCGCAGGGCCCGAGCACTGGGCCGACGTGCCCACCAGCGATCGGCTGTTCGCCACCGCGCGCGACGGCGACGTGACCCTCGTCACCACGGGCGACGGGACGTTCGTGCGGAAGTGAACACCACTAGATCGAAGGGTGCACCGGGGCGACGTCGCCACTGAGCTTCAGCGGCTTCTTGTGCGGGACGATCGGAGCCGGAGGGGAGGGCGGCGGCACGGTGGCCTTGAGGCCGCCCGGCACGGCCGGCGTGATCGTGCTCGGGACCGGCGGGACCGGTTTGACCGCGACCGCCTCGCCCTTCACCGTCGGCGGGTGGGTCGCCGGCTCCACGACCGGCTCGGTCTCGATCCCACCGAAGCCAGGCAGCGGATCGCTCGGTGAGGGAGGCGGCTTCTGGGCCTTGCTCGCGAGGCCGACGTGCGACTCCTCGGGATCGGCGTGGGCGCCGGTCGGCTCGCGCGCCTCCGAGCAGGCGAGCGCCGTGCACGCGGCGAGGAGTGCGGCGACCGTGGGCAGGCCACCCCGCACGAGGCTCGCGGTCAGTGGACGCGATGGGCGCGCCGACACGGGGCAGGCGAGCGGAGCGGGGATGGGCTTGCGCTTGGCGCTCATGCCGTTGTCTACGCACGACGGGGCGCGCCGATCTGGCGAGCCAGCCAGCATCGATGTAGGCCTGTCTGCGATGTGCGGCCGCATGACCCTGACCCTGCCGGACTTCGGGGATTTCGTCGGCTTCCTCGGCGTCACGGGGAGCGACGAGCTGCGGGCCGAATACCGTCCCCGCTTCAACATCGCCCCCACCGATCCACATTTCCTGGTCGTCGGCGGCGCGGGGAGGACGCTCGTCCGGGGGCGGTGGGGCATGGGCCCACGGCGGACCATCAACGCCCGCGCCGAGACGGCGGGCAAGCTCGCCACCTTCCGGACCGCGCGTCGGTGCGTCGTGCCGGTCGACGGCTTCTACGAGTGGGACCCGGCCACCCGCGTTCCGCGCTGGTTCCATGGCAAGAGCGCGCCGCTGCTCACGTTCGCGGGCATCCACGACGTGGCCCTCGGGTTTGCCGTGCTGACGGTCAGCGCGAACTCGCTGGTCGGGCAGATCCACGACCGCATGCCCGCCATCCTCACGCCGGGGGAGATCGACGACTGGCTCGGCGGCGTCGACGTCCGCCTCGGTCCGGCGAACGACGACCTGCTGGTCGCCCGTGAGGTCGACGATCGCGTGGGCAACGTGCGCAACGACGACCCGGCGTGCATCGCCCCGCGCACGGCGCCGAAGGGCCCCCGGCAAGGCAAGCTGTTCTGACGATGCTTTCCGCGCTTGCCGTTCGTTCCCCGGCCGATAGGCTGGACGTCGTGCGACCGCTGCTCGTGGCCTTCGTCGTCTTGACCCTCGGCTGCGCCGAAGGCGGCACCGAGACCGCGTCCCCCGACGCCCGCGTCGACGCTCGGGTCGACGGCGCCGTCGACACCGGGAGCGAGGACACGGGCCTCGGCGACACGGGGCTCGTCGACACGGGCCTCGGCGACACGGGGTCGGGCGACACGGGTCTCTCTGACGGAGGTCTCACGGACACGGGTTCGACCGACACCGGACCGCTGGCCTGCCCCGAGGTCGACAAGGAGCCCAACGAGCTCGACACCAACGCCATCAAGCTCAAGGACATCGACGACTGCGACGGCAGCGGCAGCAACTTCGCCGGGGTCGTGGCGGGCGGCGCCGACAACGACGTGTTCCGCTACCGCGGCACCGACTCGTTCGGCTGCACGGTCGATCCGACGGCGTCCACGACCGACAAGGTCCGAGTGTGCATCTTCGTCCGCTGCACCTCGTTCCTCACCAAGATCAACAGCTGCCCCAAGGGGCTCCCGCAGACCTGGGGCTCCACCGGCATCGATGGTTGCTGCACCGACGGCGACAGCGGCGGCACGGTGCAGGTGGACTACACCTGCACCGACGTCGGCACCTCGGACACCGCCGACGTCTTCATGCGCGTCGACAAGCCTGGCGCCACGAGCTGCGAGAACTACTCGGTGAAATACCACTTCTGAGCTTCGCCGCTCACCGCTTGCGCCGATAGGGTACCGTGGCCACGAGATACACCCGCAGCTTCGTGTGCCACAGCCACGGGCTGGTCGGGGCGTCGAGGCGCTCGATCCCGGGCGACCGCGCGAGCGCGGCCGCGAACAGCCTGGGGTCGGCGCTCACGTAGATGAACGACTTGGCGAACAGCTCGTGGAGCAGGGTGTCGGATCCCAGCATCCCGTAGGTGGCCTCGAGCCCGGGGAAGACCGTCGACGAGCTCACGTCGGAGACGAACAGCGCTTCTCCCTCGGGGGTGAGCCCGACCAGCGTCTGCAGGTGGATGGTGAGCATGGCCTCGCGGACGCGGGGCAGGTGCGCGGCGGGGAACAGGCTCGTGGCGCCCGCCGAGAGCTGCGACCAGAGGCACGTGGAGGCGCAGACGTCGAAGGGCCCGGGCAGGGCGCCGAGCAGCGCTTCGACGGCCGGCGCGATCAGCTCGAACAGACCGCCGTGCTCCGGGTCGAAGTACGACTCGTCGGCCGTGCGGAGCGTGGCCTCGTGCGCGAAGATCCCCGAGACGTCGAGGGCATGGGTGCGGAGGTGAGCGCGGACATCGGGGACCTGTCGCGCGACGGCCGCATCGAGCGCGTTCTGGTCGATGTCCACCAGGTGGATCTCGGAGAACGCGCCGGCGAGGGCCTCGAGGTCGACGTCGTGACAGTTGCCCGCACCCAGTAGACAGAGGCGCCGTGAACCGCCACCGCGCGCGGAGAGGAGCTCCGTGAGTCTCGCTCTGTGACCGTCGTAGAGCGCCGCGTCCGCCGCCGCGGCGACGTTGACGCGCTCGATGTGGCTCCGAATGCGGCTCTCGGGATCGTCGTCGCTCATGGCTTCCTCGAGGTCCTGCGTCAGTCCATCTTCCGCAGCTTGCGCTGCAGCGTGCGGCGATCGATGCCCAGCAGACGGGCCGCCTCCGTGACCACGCCCCCGGCTTGCTGCATCGCTCGCGCGATGGTGTCGCGCTCGAGCTCCTCGAGGTTGAGCGAAGGACTCGGGCCGGGCAGGTGGGGCGCGGTGCGCGGCTCGGCCAGGACGGCCTTGGCCTCGCCGAGCAACCGGTCGAGCTCCACCGGTTTCTGCAGGAACAGGTCGGCCCCGCGCCGGACCGCGGCGACGGCGAGGGGGATGTCGCCGTGGCCGGTCAGCATGACGATGACCGCGTCGGGGCAGAGGGCGCGGTAGCGCTCGAGGCCGCTCAGGCCGTCGGCCTGGGGCAGGCGGTGGTCGAGCACGATGAGATCGACCCCCTCGTCCTCGAGCTGGTGCAGCCCCTCTTGCACCGTGGCCGCGGTGCGCGCGCGGAGCCCGCGCCGCCGCAGCGCGGCCTGCATGGTCGTGCGGAAGGCGTGGTCGTCGTCGACCAGGAGGACGGTCTCGAGGCTACGCATCGCTGATCCTCTCGCTCGCCGCGACGTTGCCCTCGGCGTCGGCGGCCCGCAAGCTCAGGGTCACGGAGGTGCCCTCCTCCTCGGCGGCGATCTGCAGCACGGCCTGCATCTGCTCGGCGAGCAGCGACGAGACGTAGAGCCCGAGCCCGGTGCCACCGGTGGACTCCTTGGTGGTCATGAAGGGTTCGCCGATGTGGTGGAGCTCGTCCGGGCGGATCCCGAGCCCGTTGTCGCGCACCCTGATCACGACCCGACGTGACAGGACCTCGGCCTCGACGCGGATGCGGGGGGCCGCGACCCCCACCGTGGCCTCGGCGGCGTTCTTGAGCACGTTGGCCAGGATCTGGCGGAGGCCGGTGGGGATCGTGACCGCGTACAGTCCGGTGGGCACGTCGAGCGACAGCTCGCCCTGGTAGCCGTGGATGGCGAGCTCGCGCGGCACGGTGTCCTCGAGCACTCGGCTCACGTCGAGGATCTCGTCCCGGGTCACGTCGCGGAGCTGGCCGCGGAGCAGCGAGATGATGTTGCTCGCCCGCTTCGCCTCCTGCGAGATGGTGCGGGAGAGCTCCTCGATCTCCGACGAGCCTGCCTCCCGCCCGGCCGCGACCAGCTCGTCGCTCGCCACGACGATGGTCGCGAGCGGCGTGTTGAGCTCGTGGGCCATCCCGCCCATCAGGCGCCCGAGCAGGGCGAAGCGCTGGTTGCGATCGCTCTCGGTGCGCAGGCTCTCGAGCCGTTGCCGCCAGACGAAGGCCGACAGACCCACGAACGCGGCGACTCCGATGAGCGCGCACAGGTGGCCGATGCGCTGCAGCTGGGCGACGGGGACGAGGGCGCTCCACCACGGCAACGGGGGCGCGAAGGACAGACCGATGGCGACCGCTGCCGCGAGGAGCGCGATCGCGAGGCCCGCGCTGCGTCCGCACAGCATGGCGGCCATCGCCACCTGGAAGGTGAGGAACACCGCGAAGGGGTTGTCGACACCACCCGTGTAGAACAAGGCGATCCCGAGGGTGATCACGTCGGCGGCGATCTGCGGGGCCAGCATCGGTCGTCGCCGGCGGACCAGGAGGATCCACAGGAGGTTCAGCGAGCCGATGCCGAGCAGCACGAACAGCACCGGCGTGAGCGACAGCTGCGGCAACACCCGGCGAGCGACGATGGTGGTGCCGAGCATGCCGAACACGGCGAACCAGCGGAGGCCGATGAGCCAGTCGCCGACCGAAGCGAGCAGCGGCTTGCGACCGGCGAGCAGCAGGGTGCGTCGTCGAGCGACCGCTTGCATGGCGGCCGAAGGGTAGGGTGACTCCGCGCCCGGCGTAAGGCCCTGCGCCGGCCGGAGGGGCGGGAGCGCGGCGACCAGCTACTTGGGCGGCGGGACGGTGGGTGCGCAGGTGGACACCCCGGCGCCGACGATGGTGTACGAGAGTCCCGAGAGCACGGTCTTGGCGGTGCCCTTGGTGAAGTCGTACTGCGTGACCTGCGAGCCGAGGAGCGGCGCAGTGAACAGCCAGAAGTCGCCGCCCCAGTGGGCGAACGCCCACCCCGAGCCGACGGTGACGCCGGGCACGTTCTTCGAGGTCAGGAGCTTCCCCGTCGTGCGGCTGACCTCGGCCACCCGGGTCGGCGTGTCGTTGAAGAAGGCGAACAGGCGGGCCTCGCCGGTGCCGGAGAGCTCCGCGGCCGTCGCGCTCGGGTCGCCGTAGCTACCGATCGACGAGAGCTTGAGCGAGGTGCTGTCGATCTTCGCGATGCCGGAGCCATCGTAGTTGGCGACGTAGAGCGTCTCGCTCGTGCTGCCGACCCCGTCGGTGGCGAACGCCATGCCGAAGGTGTGGAACCCGGCCTGGTCCGGCGCGAACGAGGTGGCCTTGCAGCTCGCGTCCTTGGTGCTCACGTGGAACAGGTGCCCGTCGTTGAACAGCACCCAGCCGGTGCCCTTGCGATCCACGGCCATCGAGAACGGTGACGCCGACGACGGGCACTTCACCTTGCCGATGCTGGTCATGGTCAGCTTCGCGGGATCGAAGCGGTAGAAGTCGTTGGTGTTGCTGATGACGTAGATCTGCTTGAGCTCCTCGGGGCACTCGGGGACCGTCACCCCGCCGCCGTCGGGCAGCGCATCCAGGCCGATCCCCCCGTCCTCACCGGGCGCACCGGTGTCCACGACGAGGCCCCCGTCGACCGCCGCGTCGCCGCGCAGCACGGGCGCCGAATCCTCCTTGGCGGCGCTGCACCCCGAGAGGAGCAACAAGACCACCGCCCCACTCTGGATACGAGAGCGGGAGGGACCGAGAACGCCGGAGCCGATGACCGGGAAGAACATGGGCGCGGACTCTAGTGTCGGTTCGACCCTGGCTGGAATGGTCACATGCGGAGTGGAGCCGGGGACCGTCGCGACCACAAAAATGCAGAGAGGGCGCCTCCTCCCGGAGCGCGCCCTCTCGCGTGCGTGACGGACCTCAGTGCGCGGAGGCCGACGTCGAGGCCGAGGGCGCCGCCGACGTCGAGCCCGCCGTCGACGTCGAACCGGACGGCGCCGTCGAGGCCGACTCAGAGGCCGACGGGGCGACGGTGGGTTCGGGGCCGGCCGGGGGGGCGGGCGCCGGGACGTCGAAGACGCCAGGCACGACGCCGGGCGCCGACAGCTTCGCCGAGCTGCTGCCGGCCGAGTAGAGGGCGTTCATGGCCTTCTGCCGCGCCGAGCCGCCGAGGAACGGGTTGGTGATGTCCGCCGGGCGCTCGCCGGTGATCGACTCCTGGTGCCCGCGGCTCTCGGTGTCGAACATGGTGAAGGCGATGAAGATCGCGAGGAACAGGCCGGCGCTCGCGAGGATCATCGAGTGCATCCGGTGGTCGAACCACAGGTGCATGAAGATGGCCGCGACGATGGTGGCCTTGAGGGTGGCGATGACCACCGCGATGAGCAGGTTGGCCGGCCCGAAGTTCACGTAGCTCGCGCCCACCGTGATGATCGTGAAGAACATCAAGGCGCCCCAGGTGGCGAAGTACGCCGCGTAGGGCAGGACGTGCGGGACGTGGTCGCCGCCGATGGCGTGTCCGTTGTCGTGAGAGCTCATCGTTCAGCCCACCAGGTAGAGCAGGGGGAAGAGGTAGATCCAGACCAGGTCGACGAGGTGCCAGTAGAGGCCCACGCCCTCGACCGGCGCGTAGTAGCGAGCCGAGAAATCCCCGCGCTGGGCGCGCAGCAGGATCCACAGGATGAGCCCGATGCCGATGATGACGTGGAGGCCGTGGATGCCCGTCATCATGAAGTACACCGCGAAGAACGTGCTCGGGTGCGGCGAGGTGAAGCCCTGGGCCGTGAAGTGCACGCCCGGCAGGAGCCCGTCGTGGATCTTGTGCTGGTACTCGAAGTACTTCACCACGAGGAAGGCGAAGGCACAGAGGATCGTCACGACGAGGAAGCCGACGGTCTTGGCCTTGTCGTTCACCTGGGCCGACCGCACCGCGAGGGCCATCGTCAGCGAGCTGAAGATGAGCACGCAGGTGTTGACCGCCCCCATCACCTTGTCGAGGTGGTGGTGCGCCTCGACGAAGCTGGAGAAGTACCAGCTGCGGTAGATGAAGAACGCGCAGAACAGGCCGCCGAAGAACAGGATCTCGGTGACCAGGAACAGCCAGATCCCCATTCGAGCAGAGTCGAATTGCTGATCGGCGGTGTCGAAGTGGTGCGCGACGTGGAAGTCGGGGGAGAGCTTCTCGTGGTTGGCCGATGCGCTCATGAGTCGGAGGCTCCGGTGGCGTTGCGGTCGTCGGAGTAGTCGTACGGGCCGTGGGTGACCCGCGGGGTGACAGGGAAGTTCTCGGTGGGGGGAGGCGTCGTGGTCTGCCACTCGAGGCTCATGCCGCCCCAGGGGTTGTCCGGCGCCTTCTCCCCGTTCTTGAGCGAATCGAGCAGGTTGTAGAGGGCCACGAGGAACGCGAGCCCGATGATCCAGGAGCCGACCGTGGAGAACTGGTGCAGCGGCTGGAACTGGTCGAGGTAGTTGTAGTAGCGGCGCGGCATGCCGCGGCTACCGAGGATGAACTGCGGGAAGAACGTGGCGTTGAAGCCGACGAACAGCAGCAGGGCCGACAGCTTGCCGAGCTTGTCGCTGTACATCTTGCCGGTCATCTTGGGCCACCAGTGGTGGAGGCCGCCGACGAACGCCACGACCGTGCCGCCCATCATCACGTAGTGGAAGTGGGCCACGACGAAGTAGGTGTCGTGGATGTGCATGTCGGTGCCGAGCATGCCGCAGAACAGGCCGGTGAGGCCGCCGATCGCGAACAGGAACAGGAACGCCGCGGCGTAGGCCATCGGGGTCGTCCAGGCGATCGAGCTGCGCCACAGCGTGCTGATCCAGTTGAACATCTTGATGCCGGTGGGCACCGCGACGAGGAACGTGAGCGCCGAGAAGATCGTCGAGGCGAGCTCGCTCTGACCGCTCACGAACATGTGGTGGCCCCACACGAGGAAGCCGATGAGGGCGATGGCCACCGAGCTGAAGGCGATGGCGCGGTACCCGAACACCTTGCGGTGCGCGTGCACGGCGATGAGCTCGCTCGCGATGCCGAAGCCCGGGAGGATCATGATGTAGACGGCCGGGTGGCTGTAGAACCAGAAGAAGTGCTGGAACAGGACCGGGTCGCCGCCGAGCTTCGGGTCGAAGATCCCGATCTGGAAGGCCTTCTCGAAGAGGAGGAGGAGCAGCGTGATCGCGAGCACCGGGGTCGCGAGGATCTGCACGAGGCTCGTCGCGTAGGTGGCCCAGAGGAACAGGGGCAGGCGGAACCAGCCCATGCCCGGCGCGCGCAGCTTGTGGATGGTGACCACGAAGTTGAGGCCGGTGAGGATCGAGCTGAAGCCCATCACGAACACGCCGAAGGTGACCGCGATGACGGCGCCGCCGGTGGTGGACGAGTAGGGGACGTAGAAGGTCCAGCCGGTCTCGAGGCCGCCGAGGACCAGCGACGAGAGGGTGAACAACGCGCCGATCCAGTAGAGGTACAAGCTCATCAGGTTGAGCTTGGGGAAGGCCACGTCCTTCGCGCCGACCATGATCGGCAGGAGGAAGTTGCCGAGGGCGCCGGGCACGCTCGGGATGATGAACAAGAAGACCATGATCGCGCCGTGCAGCGTGAAGGCCTGGTTGTACATGTGGCCCGACATGAAGGTCTTCTTCGGCGTCAGGAGCTCGAGGCGCACGAGCAGCGCGAAGAACCCGCCGAGCGCGAACGCGATGAGCGTGCTGACCAGGTACATCAGGCCGATGCGCTTGTGGTCGACCGTGGTGAGCCACGACCAGACGCCCGCTTCGGCGTTGATGTAGTTCTTGACCGGCGGCGACCCGTGGTCTTCGTGGGTGCCGGGGACGGCAACTCCTTGAGCCATGACTACTTCTGCTCCTTCAGGAAGGCGATCAGCGCGTCGACTTGGGAGGGCTTCAGCTGACCCTGGAAGGTCGGCATGATGAGGGGGAAACCTTTGACCTGCTTGGCGGTCGGGACGAGGATGCTCTCGCGGAGGTAGTTCTCGTCGACGGTCACGGTCGAACCATCGGCGAGCTCCTCCTTCTTGCCGAGGATGGCCTTGAGCGTCGGCCCGGTGGCCTTGCTGCCGTCGAGCGAGTGGCAGGTCGCGCAGCCCCAGCTGGCGAACAGCGCCTTGCCGCGCTCGGCCGGCGGCGTCGACTTGTCCTCACCGCCGGTCTCGAGCCACTCCTTGAACTTGGTCTCCTCGAGGACCGAGACGGTCGCGAGCATGTCGGAGTGGCCGCAGGGGATGGACTCGTCCTTGGGGCACGGGTCGGCGTTGCCACAGTACTCGGTGCAGAGCACGGTCATGTCCTTCACCTCGGTCGCCTCGAACCAGATCGAGGTGTAGAGGCCGGGCACGGCGTCCTGCTTGATGCGGAACTCGGGCACGTAGAAGGAGTGGATGACGTCGACCGAGCTCAAGGTGAGCTTGACCGGCTTGCCCTTGGGGACGATGAGCTTGCCGGCGGAGACGGTGCCGTCGGGGTACTGGAAGCTCCAGTTCCACTTCTTGGCCGTGACGTTGATCTCGAGCGCGCCCGCGGGGGCGACCTTGGCCGAGACCCACGGCGTGAGGCCGACGAAGAACAGCACGACGAGCACGCCGAGCGGGATCGTCGTCCACACCACCTCGATGGTGGTGCTGTGGTCGATGGCGCTCGTGACCTCGCCCTCCTTCTTGCGCCGGTACTTCATGAGGAAGTAGCCGGTCGGCACCATCAGGAGCAGGAAGAAGACGATGGTGGTGTAGAGCACGGTGTTCCAGGCCGTGTCGACCTGGCCGGCGAGCGTCGACGTGGCCTTGGGGAGCCAGAACGAGTCGATGTCGATTTTCGGTGCCGTCATGAGGTGATTTCCGGAGAGGGGGTGGGGGCAGGAAGCTGGGCTCCGCTCGAGAGCGCGTCGTTCTTCTCTTCGAGCGCGCGCCGGCGCTCGCGACGCCACATGCGGCGCAGGAAGAAGGACATGACGAGGAGCGTGACGACGCCACCGGCGCGCATCAGCCGGGTTCCGGCGAGCACGTACGAGCGGGCGTTGGGGTCGTAGTGGTAACAGAGCAGCATCACCCGGTCCCAGGTGGTGCCGAGCTTGCCGTCGGCGGCCTGGTTGAGGGCGAGGCGGAGATCGCGCGCCGGGAAGGCCACGCCGTGCATGGTGACCGAGAGCTTGCCCTCGGGCGTGAACAGGAACGCGCCCGTGGAGTGGGCGTACTGCGAGGTGGTCTCGTCCCAGCGGTACTTGAAGCCGAGCGTCTTGGTGAGGCGCTCGATGTCGCGCGGCGCCGCCGTCGCGAAGTCCCAGCCGTTGCCGGCCACCTCGCGGCCGTAGGCCTGCAGGTAGGCGCGGCGCTTGCGGTCGGCGAAGTTGGTGGTGTCCCGCGGATCGAAGCTCACGGTGAGGACGCGGAACTCCTTGCCGGCGGTCCACGCGAGCCCCGAGAGCCCCTGCTGCAGGCCGTTGAGGACGACCGTGCACAGCATCGGGCACTCGTAGTACGCGAGCACCACGATCAACGGCTTGCCGTCGCCGAGGTAGCTCCCGAGCTTGACGTCCCGGCCCTCCTGGTTGCGGACCGTGATGTCGCGCGGCAGGTCGATGCCCGCGTGGTCCTCGATCTCGATGCCGACCAGCGGCGCCGGGATCGTGTCCGGGGTCGGCTTGACCGTGACGTCCGCGCGCGCCTCGCCCTCGACCCCCATCGCCGGCGCTCCGAGGAGCAGACCGGCGACGAGCGCCGCGCCGAGCGCGAAGGCTCGACCGAGGGACGAAGGGAGCAGGGACATCGAGGATCAGTGCTGGTGCTTGGGGGCGCTGGCGCTCGGGGCCGCCGAGGCGGAGCCCGCGGGGGGGACGGCGCTGCCCGAGACCGCCGCCGACGGCGCCGCGGAAGCGGACGTGCTGGGCGCAGGGGCCGGCGGCGGCTCCTCGGCCTTGACGGGCTCCTTCGCGGGCTCGAGCGAGACGGGCGGCTTCGGGACGTACGGCCCGGCCTTCTCGTAGTCCTTGAGGACCAGCTCCTTGGCGCGGGCGACCGGGATGCGGACGATGCCCGCCTCCTGCTTCACCCACTGGTACTTGGTGAGCCGGGCGGTCTCGAGGGCGCGCAGGTCGCGCAGCGCCGGGTCCTCGACGTTGCCCTGCTTGGCCTCGACCTCGGCGTGGAAGCGCGTGACGTAGTACGACCAGATGAGCCCGCACGACACGACGACCGTCAGCATGATGCCGATGGTCACCGCGGTGATGATCCCCGCGCGCGGTCGGTCGGGCTCGGCGACGAGCGGCCCCTGATCGTCGTACGCCGGCCCGTGATCGCCGTGGCCGTGATCGCCGTGGTCGTCGTCGTGCGCCTTCGGCGCGTGCGCGTCCTTCGCCGGCGGCTTCTCCGAGATCGAGGCCTTGGCCGCGACGGCGGGCTCCGCCTTCGCGTCCTTCGCGTCGGCGGCCTCGTCCTCGACCTTCTCGTCCTCGGCCTTCTTGTCGTCGGCCTTCTCGTCCTCGGCCTCGGCCTTGGTCTCGGCCTTGGTCTCGGCGTCGGCCTTGGTCTCGGCGTCGGCCTTGGTCTCGGTCTCGGCGCTCTTCGACGTGGCCTCTTCCTTGGCCTCTTCGGCCTCGGGCTTGCCCTCGCCGTCCTTCTTGGTGCTCTCGTCCGACACGACTCGGTGCTCCTTGCCAGCTCTCGGGAGGGCCTAGAGGTTCTCGACCTTGTGCGCCTCGGCGAGGCGCGGGTCCTTCAGCGGGAAGAGAGGGCTCGCGGCCGCCCGGCGCGCGACCAGGGCGAACCCGAGTCCCGCGCAGAGGAACAGCGCGCCCACGTCACCGAGCGTGATGTGCACGCCGTGGTGGTCGAGGTTGGGCATCACCAGCCAGTACATGTCGACGAAGTGCATCAGCAGCATCCACACCGCCATGACGGTGAGGATGGCCTTGTTGCGCTTGGTGTGGCGCGACATCAGCACCACCACCGGCACGATGAAGTGGCCGACGAGGAGGAGCATGCTCCACTCCTTCCAGCTCTCCACCCAGCGGTGCTTGAAGAAGATGGTCTCTTCCGGGATGTTGCCGTACCAGATGAGGAAGTACTGGCTGAACGCGATGTAGGTCCAGAACACCGTGAAGCCGAAGAGCAGCTTGCCGATGTCGTGCTGGTGCTCGACCGTGCTCACCTTCTGGAGCAGGCCCGCGCTCTGCAGGCGCACGTTGATGATCGCGATGACCGACAGCGCCGCGACGACGCCGCCCGCGAACAGGTAGACCCCGAAGATCGTGGAGTACCAGTGCGGGTCCATGCTCATGACCCAGTCGAAGCCCGCGAAGGTCTGCGAGAGGGCGAAGAGGGCGAGCCCGGGGGCCGCCATGGCCTGCATCTTCTCGGTGAGCTTGCTGTCGCCGGACGAGTCCTGCTCGCGCGACTTGCTCTGGAAGAACCAGGCGAGGACGGCCCAGATCGCGAAGAACAGCACCGCGCGGCCGGTGAAGAAGCCGGTGTTCAGGTACGACTGCTTCGCCTTGACGATCGCGTCGTGGGCCGCGTGCTCGCCGAGCCAGTGCTCGTAGAGCGTGTGCATGTTGGGGAACACGCCGATGAAGAACAGGATCGGCGAGACCCAGAGGATCGAGGTGAGCCACTCGGCGTGCCGGCGCGGAGCGACCGACCACCCGGCGCGGGTCACGTGCTGGATCATCACGAAGAACAGGGCGCCGAGCCCGAGGGTGGTGACCCACTCGAACGCGGTGAGGAACGAGAAGGCGAAGCGCTGCTTGTCGGCCATGTAGCCGACGGCGCTGAGCGCGACGCCGACCGCGGCCACGCCGAGCGCGAGGGTCTGGACCTTCTTGGCGGTCGCCTCGGGGAGGCGCTCGGTGTCCTTGAGGTCTTGCTGCTTGCTGCTCATGGCGTCGCGTTCTCCACCTGCGTGCCCGCCGGCACGTCCTCACTCTTGGCCTTCTGGCTGCGCTGCAGCACGCGGACCCAGGTGACGATCGCCCAGCGATCGGCGACCGGGATCTGCGGGCGGTAGCTCGGCATGTTGCCGCGTCCGCTGGCGATGATCGCGTAGATCTCGCCGTCCTTCATGGCCTTGCCGTGGTCGTCGTAGAGGGCCGGGGGCGGCGGCTTGAAGCCCCGCTTGATCACCGTGCCGTTCGAGGAGCCGGTCTTGTCGTGGCAGGGGGCGCAGAAGATGTTGTAACGCTCCTCGCCGCGCGCGAGCAGCTTCTCGTCGACGGTCATCGGCGGGCGCTCGAGCCACACGCCGTCGACCTTCCCCTGGAACATGCCGTCGTCCTCGTCGAGGTGACCGACGGCGACGACGCCGGGGACCAGCGGGCGCATCGCGCGCCCGTCGGCGAAGAACGGGTTGCCCGACTGCGCCTTGAACTTCGGCTGCATGTCCATGTCGGGCACGACGTTGACCGGCGGCTGGTCGCTCGGCTGCCCGCGGCAGCTCGAGAGCAACGCGAGCGCCGCGACTGCGATGGCTGCGGACCTCACGGCGCCACCTCCTCGACTTCGTGCGCGCCGAGCTTCTGGAGCAGCTCGGTGACGGTCTTGCTGTCGAACTTCGGGTCCTTGGCCTCGACGGACAGGAAGAACCGGTCGTCGCTGGCCTTGTAGAACGAGGGGTGCTGCATGACGGGATCGAAGAGCTTCGGCAGCCCGCACAGGCCCCACAGGCCGAAGAACGTGCCGAAGGCCGAGAGGAGCACGGTGAGCTCGAAGAGGATGGGGATGGAGGACTGGATGGCGAAGCCGGGCTTGCCGCTGATGTTGAGCGGGTAGTCCACGCCACCCATCCACCACTGCATGCCGAGCGCGGTGAGGAACCCGGTGATGGCGCCACCGAGCACGATCCAGGGCAGCCGCGAGGGCTTGAGGCCCATCGCCTTCTCGAGGCCGTGCACCGGGAACGGCGTGTGGGCGTCGAAGTCCTTGTAGCCCTTGTCGCGGAGCGACTCGCAG
Source organism: uncultured Polyangiales bacterium (assembly GCA_964624885.1). Taxonomy (GTDB): domain Bacteria; phylum Myxococcota_A; class Polyangia; order Polyangiales; family JADJMO01; genus JADJMO01. The sequence continues at coordinate 28,261 of CAZUZY010000013.1, forward strand.
GCGTGATACAGCGCGCTCGGGGTCTCGAACCAGCCGACGACCGCCGCGCACGTCGGCGCGGCGACCACCTTGCCTCGGACCTTGGGCTTGGCCTCAGCCATGGGCCACCTCCTTCTCGTCGCCGTGATGGTCGTCGTGCCCATGCGGATCCGCGATCGGCATGACGCCCTTGACCTCGCTGATGGCGATGCCCGGCAGGAACCGGATGAACACCAGGAACAGGGTGAAGAAGAGGCCGAACGTGCCGATGAACGTCGTGATGTCGACGATCTGCGGCCGGAAGTAGCCCCAGCTCGAGGGGATGTAGTCGCGGTGCAGGCTCGAGGCGATGATGACGAAGCGCTCGAACCACATGCCGATGTTCACGAAGATCGAGAGGGCGAACATCGCGGGGATGCTCGTGCGGATCTTGCGGAACCAGAACAGCTGCGGGGTGATGACGTTGCAGCTGATCATCGTCCAGTACGCCCAGGCGTACGGGCCGAACGCGCGGTTGATGAAGGCGTAACGCTCGTAGACGTTGCCGGAGTACCACGCGATGAAGAACTCCATCGCGTACGCGTAACCGACCATGCTCCCCGTCGCGAGGATGATCTTGTTCATGTTCTCGAGGTGGCGCAGCGTGATGAGGTGCTCGAGGCCGTAGGCCTTGCGCACCAGCACCATCAGCGAGACCACCATCGCGAACCCGGAGAACACGGCGCCGGCGACGAAGTAGGGCGGGAAGATCGTCGTGTGCCAGCCGGGCATGATCGAGGTCGCGAAGTCGAACGACACGATCGTGTGCACGGAGAGCACGAGCGGAGTCGAGAGGCCGGCCAGGATCATGTAGGCCTTCTCGTAGTTGAGCCAGTGCCGGTGCGAGCCGCGCCAGCCCATGGCGAAGATGCCGTAGGCGATGCGGCGCGACTTGGTCGTGGCCCGGTCGCGCAGCGTGGCGAGGTCGGGCACGAGGCCGACGAACCAGAACAGCGCCGAGACGGTCCCGTAGGTGGAGACCGCGAACACGTCCCAGAGGAGCGGGCTCTTGAAGTTCGGCCAGATGGCCATCTGGTTCGGGATCGGCAGGAGCCAGTACGCGAGCCAGATACGACCGACGTGGAAGCCGGGGTAGATCAGCGCCGCGGCGACGGCGAAGAGGGTCATCGCCTCGGCCGCGCGGTTGATGCTCGTGCGCCACTTCTGCCGGAACAGGAAGAGGATCGCGCTGATCAGCGTGCCGGCGTGGCCGATGCCGATCCAGAACACGAACCCGGTGATGTCCCAGGCCCAGCCGACGGGGTGGTTGAGACCCCACTCGCCGATGCCCACCCCGACCAGGTCGGAGAGCGAGGCGCCGAGGATCATCAGCCCGAAGAGAGCCAGCGCGAAGAAGACGAGCCAGCCCTTCTTGGTCTTGCCCTCGACGACGTCGCTGACGCTCTCGGTGATCGCGTTGAAGCTCTGCTTCCCCAGGATCAGCGGGGGACGCTCGACGCTCGTGAGCGTGTTGTCCACGTCACGCGGGATGAACGCGCTCACTTGTGCTCCTCCTTGCCGGCCGGATGCGAGGGAACGTTGGAACCCGCGGGCGCGTGGCCCCCCGCAGGAGCGTGCGAGCCAGGCGCGGCGGCGTGCTCGCCGACCACCTTGGCGCTCGCGTCCCCGAGGTCAGGGTGCGGGTTGGTGACCTTGGCCAGGTACGACAGCCGAGGCCGGATGTTGAGCTCCTCGAGGAGCACGTAGTTGCGCGAGTCGGCGGCGAGCGCGGCGACCCTGGACTTCGGGTCGTTGAGGTCGCCGAAGGTGATGGCGCCGGTCGGGCAGGCCTGCTGGCAGGCGGTGACGATCTCGCCGTCGCGGATGCGGCCGTCGGGGTACGACTTCTTGGCGTCGATCTTCGCGCGGTTGATGCGCTGGGCGCACCACGAGCACTTCTCCATCACACCGCGGGCCCGGACGCTCACCTCCGGGTTCATGGCCATCTGGACGGTGGCCGGCGTGTCCTTGGTGTAGTTGAAGAAGTTGAAGCGACGGACCTTGAACGGGCAGTTGTTGGCGCAGTACCGCGTGCCGATGCAGCGGTTGTAGGCCATGTCGTTGCTGCCCTCGGGGGTGTGCACGGTGGCGCCCACGGGGCAGACCTGCTCGCAGGGCGCGTTCTCGCACTGCTGGCAGGTCATCGGCATGGTGATGCTCTTCGGGTCGGCCTGATCGCCCTCGAAGTAGCGGTCCATGCGGAGCCAGTGCATCTCGCGCGACTTCTGGACGCCACGGACGCCGACCAGCGGGACGTTGTTCTCGGCCTGGCAGGCGATCATGCAGGCGTTGCAGCCCGTGCACGACTGCAGGTCGGTGACCATGCCCCACTTGTGGCCCTGGTACGGGAACGGGTACCAGAGGGCCTCGAGCGCGGGGTGCGGGTCGCTCATCTTCTCGGCGAACTTCGGGTCCGCCTTGAAGGTGGCCACGTTGGCCTCGCGGATGATGGGGCGGCCTTCCATGAGGAAGTGCTCCTGCGTCCGCGCGAGGTAGCTGTGCTCGCCGCCGAGGCCGGGGCCGCCCTTGGCCGCGTTGCCGGCGACGATCTTGCCGGTCGCGCTCGAGAACAGCGGGTAGCAATCCCAGCCGAGCTTGGTGCCGACGCGACCCGACTGCCGACGACCGAGGCCGAGGGTGACCGCGATCGAGTCCTCGGCCTGGCCGGGGGCCACGGTGACGGGGACCGACACTTTCGCGCCACCGACGACGAGGTCGAGGAGCTCGCCGTCGACGACCCCGAGCTTGGCCGCGGTGGCCTTGCTCAGCCAGGCGGCGTTGCCCCAGGTGAGCTTGGTCATCGGATCGGGCAGCTCGGCGAGCCACCCGTTGTTGGCGAAGCGGCCGTCGTACGCGTGCGCGTCGACGTTGAGGGTGATCTCGTAGGCGCCGCTCGGGGCGACCCACTCGTTGCCGGCCTTGGCGACCGCGGCGCCGTCGACCTTGGGGGCCTCCGGGAGGACGCCCACGTCGGCGGTCCGGATCAGCACGCCGTCGTGCAGGACGCGGCGCCACTTCTTCTCGAAGTCGGCCTCACCGAGAACGGGCTTCCAGGTGTCGCGGACCAGGTCGTACGCGCGCTTCTTGGTGCCGAGGAGGAGGTGCACGACCTCCGCGTCGGTGCGGCCGTCGTAGAGCGGCGCGATGAGCGGCTGCACGAGGGAGAGCGTGCCGTCCTCGGAGGCGAGGTCGCTGAAGCCCTCGAGGAAGTGCGCGCGGTTGAGGTGCCACGTCGAGGCCGCGGCGGTCTCGTCGTAGTGCACGCCCACGTGGACGGTGGTCGCGCTGGCCATCGCCTTGGCGAAGGCCGCGTCGGCCGGCGCGTCGTAGGCCGGGTTGCCGCCGAGGATCAGCAGCGTGGTCACGCCGGAGCCGATCTGCTTGGCGAGCTCGACGAGGGCCTTCGGACCCTCGGGCGCGTCGTCGAACAGCGGGAGGTACGAGACGGTCTTGCCGATGTTCTCGAGGGCCGCGTTGATCGCCGCGACCGCCGCGTGGACCGCGGGGGGCTGGCCGTTGCCCACCACGAGGACCGAGTGGCCCTTGTTGGCGGCCAGGTCCTTGGCGAGCGCCTTGACGAACTTGTTCGCCTTGTCGTCGAGCGTGCCCTTGAGGTTCGCGGCGTCGACGACGCCGAGCTCCTTGGCGACCGCCGAGACGACCGCGCCGACGTTGGCGCTCTTGGTGCGCAGGCGGTGGTCGGCGTTGCCGCCGGTGACGCTGAACGCGCTCTCGATGGCCCACACGCGGGCGACGCCGTGGACCGAGCGGGCCTCGGCGAACTGCCGCGAGGCCTTGACCGGCGAGCCCTCGTTCATGAGGAAGTCGCTGTCGACCGCCACGATGACCTTGGCCTTGCCGATCTCGTAGACGGCCTCGAGCGGCTTGCCGAACGCGATGCGCGCGCCTTCGTGCGCGTTGGTGCGGTCGAACGGCTCGTAGCGCACGACCTTGGCGGCCGGCATCGCGGCCTTGAGCTCCGCGAGGGCCGCCTTGAGGGTCGGCGAGCGGTGCTGGTCGGTGACGATCGCGAGGCCCTTGCCGCCCTCGGCCTTGAGCTTGTCGCCGAGCGCCTTGAGCGCGGCGGCCGCGTCGTCCCAGGTCTTGACCGTGCCCTTCTCGCGGGGCGAGACGCTGCGGTCCGGGTCGTACATGTCGAGCAGGAGGCCCTGCAGGAACGTGGTCGAGCCGCCGCCCGGGCACTCGGGGTGCTTCGGGTTGCCCTCGATCTTGGTGGGCCGACCCTCGTGGGACTCGACCAAGAGACCGATGGCCGTGCCGTACAGCTGCACCGAGGTGGCGAACTGGAGCGGGATGCCCGGCACGACCTCCTCCGGAGGCTTCGCGTACGGGACGATGTGGTCCTCGGGGCGGCGGCAGCCGGCGATGCTCGCGAGCGCCATCGAGGCGCCCATGATCCCCATGAAGCCGCGGCGGCCGATGCCGGTCTCGTTCTCCGTGACCTCGGAGGCGCCCTCGGGGAACTCCTGCGCGAGGACGTCGGCGGGGAGGGTGCCGTCGCGCTCGGCGAGGCTCCGCCAGTAGATCTTGCCGGAGAGATCCCGGCCCTGGACGACGGGTAGACGCTTGCTCATCGGTGGCACCCCGAGCAGTGGAGCGGGGGATTGACTTTGCGCCCAGCGGGCGTGGTGGGGGCCTGCGCGACCGGAACGTCGTTCGGGCCCTGACCGAGGGGCTGGAAGTCCGTCTTGGCGGGCTTCCAGTCCATCTGGGTCACCGAGACGCCGGCGGGCCGGATGTGCTCGCCCGGGTTGCGGTGGCAGTCGAGGCACCAGCCCATCGACAGCGGCTGGGTCTGGATGACCTTCACCATCTGGTCGACACGCCCGTGGCAGCTCGCGCAGCCGACGTTGGCGTTCAGGTGCGCCGAGTGGTTGAAGTACACGTAGTCCGGCAGCCGGTGGACCTTGACCCACTCGATCGGCTTGCCGGTGGCCCAGGACTCGCGGACCGGGAGCAGCTTGGCGCTGTCGGTTCGCACGGTCCAGTGGCAGTTCATGCACGTCTGCGTGGCCGGTACGTTGGCCTGCGCGGACTTCTCCACCGCCGAGTGGCAGTAGCGGCAGTCCATCCCCATGTCGCCGGCGTGCAGCTTGTGGGAATAGTCGACCGGCTGCGTCGGCTGGTAACCGACGGAGAGGTGCTTGTCAGTGCCGTAATAGGTGATCGCCCCTGCGGCGGCCGTGACCGTCATCAGGACGAAACCTAGGGCGATGGTGGGGACTTGGTTGGTCCAGCGCGGGAAGAGCCAGCGTCGGACGTCCCCGTTGCTCGTGCCAGGGCTTTCCACGGGCGGGGTTTTGGTCGGTAGGGGGTACGGACTTCAAGGATCAACTTGCCGCGGATCCGCGGCGTTCTGCCGCGGACGCCGTGTGAATTCAAGCGGTTGCACGCAAAATGGCCCCGCGAAGGCTGCAGGGTGCGCAGACAGAAACTGCGTTTTGCACCCACGCGGACTGCAAAACGAGACCCGGGCAGGGGTGGCGGCCACCTGCCCGGGAGAGACTCGGTTCCGGTCGGGCTAGTTGTTGACTGCGCCCTGGTAGATCCAGTCGCGGAAGTACCCCTGCGTGGTGGCGTCGAGCAGTCCACCGCTGGTCGGCATCTGGGTGCCGCAGGCCGTGCCGCTGATCTTCAGGTAGATCTTGCTGCTGCCGGGCAGGCTCGGAGCGACCAGGTAGGTCGTGCACGAGCTGGCCGTCTGGTTCACGGTCGTGGCCCGCGTGAAGGTCGTCGCGTGGCACCCGAGGTTGCACCGCGCGTCGTAGACGGGCTGGATGTCGAGCGAGTGCGAGACCGCCGTGGTGGTGCACGGAGTGTTGGTGGTGGTGCAGTTCGTGGCGAACTGGAAGCCCTGGCTGCTCGAGTTGCCGACGGAGTCGTCCGCCCGCACCGTCACGTAGTAGGCCGTGTGACGCGCCAGCCCGGTCAGGTTCACGGCCGTGCTCGCGGTGGAGAACTTCCCGCCGACCGGGCACGACTCGTAGGTCGTGTACCCGGCTGTCGCCGCGCAGACCTTGTAGGTGATGGCGCTCGCGTCGCTCGCGGTGTTCCACGAGGCGAACAGCGAGGTGGGCGTGCCGTTGATGCGGGTCACCGACAGCCCCGGAGCGCCGCCGGGCCAGGTCGGGGCGGTCGCGTCGACCTTCGTGGCCGCGCTCTGCTGCGCGACGTTGGTCGTGGTGTTCTGCGGCGCCGCGAGGTCGCGGGCGCGCACGAGGAAGTAGTAGGTGGTGCTCGGCGCGAGACCGCCGATCGTCGTGGAGAACACGTTGGCGAACGTGCCCCCGTTCGCCGTGAACGACGTGGTGCACCCGGTGGCGCTCGTCGAGAAGCAGACGAGGTACTGGATGCTCGCCGCCGCCGTGACGTTGTCGCTCGCCGCCGGCCAGGTGACCTGGATCGAGGCGTCGGTGAGGCCGGTCGCGCTCGACGCGCCGGTGTACGCGGTGCCGCCCGGGAGGAGGTACGGCGGGGTCGTGTCCGCGGTGGTGGCACCGAGGACGTACTTGGTGTTGGCCTCGACGTTGCCCGCCTGGTCACGCGCGCGACAGACCCAGTAGTAGTTGGTCGACGGCGTGAGCCCGGTGGCGCGGTAGGTCAGGGCGCCGGCGCTCGTGGTGGCGACGAAGGTCAGCGCGCCGCCCGAGCTCGCCGCCCGGTAGATGTCGTAGGCGATCTGGCCGGACGTGCTGACGTCGTCGGTCGCGGTGCTCCAGGTGATGTCGACCGCCGCGGCGCCCACGCCGGGCAGCGGAGGCGCGGCGGCCGTCGCCGCGCTGCAGCCGGTGAAGGTGGGCGGGAGGGTGTCGTTGACCGTCTTGGCGGTCAGGGCGGTGACGGGCTTGGCCGTGTTGCCGGCCTCGTCGGTCGCCCACACGCGCACGTAGTAGTCGGTCAGCGGCGTGAGGCCGGTGAACTTGTACGAGCCGGTGGCGCCCGTGAGACCGCTCACCGTGACGGCCCCGGTCCACTTGGGGTCGGTGTCGTTGCACTTGGTCGCGGCGCTGGTCGAGAGGCAGATCGTGTAGACGATCTTGTTCTGGGCGCTGACGTCGTCGGTCGCCAGCGGGAAGTTGACGGTGAGGGTCGTGCTCGCGACGGCCGTGATCGAGGAGGCCCCCGCGAAGGTGGGCGCCGTCGTGTCGGCCGGCGTCGCGACCGTGAGCTCGGTCGTGTTGGCGTCGATGTTCCCCGCCGCGTCGCGCGCGCGGACCACGTAGGTGACCTTGGCCTTCGGCGCGAGCCCGATCACCGTGAACGAGGTGGCGCCGGCCGCGGTGGTGTAGCTCGGCGTGCTGAAGTCGTAGCCGGTCGGACCCCGCAGGTAGACGAGGTAGACGATGCTGCCGCTCGCGGTGACGTCGTCCTTGGCCGGCGACCAGCTGAGCAGGACGCTCGTCGGGCTCAGGGCCGTCAGCGCGCTCAGCCCGCCGAACGTCGGGGGCGTCTTGTCGGGATCGGTCGTGCCGCTGCCCTCCTTGGTGTTGGTGTCGACGTTGCCGGCCTCGTCGACCGCGCGCACCACGAAGTAGTAGGGCGTGGCGGGCGCGAGCCCGTTCACCGTGAACGTCGTGCCACCCGCGGCGACGGTGCCGATGGGCGCCGAGAAGTCCTCGCCGCCGGGCGACTTGGACATGAAGACCCGGTAGGTGATCTTGCTGGAGTCGGTCACGTCGTCGGAGGCGAGTGGCCACGACACGAGCACGCTGGTCGGACCGAGCGCCTTGACCGTGGGCCCTCCGCCCACCGTCGGGGGCGTGGTGTCGGCGAGGCTCGTCGCCGAGCGCTCGACCGAGTTGGCGTCGCGGTTGCCGGCCTCGTCGCGCGCCCGCACGACGTAGTACTGGGTCTGCTTCGGGAGCAGCCCCTTGACCTGGAACGAGGTCGCTCCACCGAGGGTGGACGTCGTGGGCGCCGTGAAGTCGTAGGCCCCCGGCGCGTTGGCGACGTAGATGTCGTAGAAGATGCCGTCCTTGGTCGAGAAGTCGTCCGTGGCCGACGCCCAGGAGAGGTCGATGGTCGTCGCCGACGTGCCCGTGGCCGACACGAGGCCGGCGAACACGGGGGGCTTGATGTCGGCCGAGGCCGCCGTCTTGGCGCTCAGCTCGACGAGGTTGGCGTCGACGTTGCCCGACGAGTCGACGGCCCGCACGACGTACGAGTAGACGGTGGAGACGTCGAGACCGATCGCGGTGTACTCGGTGACGCCCGGGAGGGTGGTCGCCACCGGCTTGGTGAAGTCGTAGGTGCCCTTGGTCTTGGACTGGAAGACCTTGTACGAGATCGAGGGCGCCTTGTCGTAGTTGTCCGTGGCGTCGTTCCACAGGAGCTTCACGCTCGTGCCGAGCACCGACGACTTCTGCACGCCGTCGAACTTCGGCGGGGTCTTGTCGAGGGTGGAGTCGTATTTCTCCTTGAGGTTGGTGTCCTCGTTGCCCGCCGCGTCGACCGCGCGCACCACGACGTAGTAGGGCTTGGCCTCGGCGAGGCCCGTCAGGGTGCCGGTGAGCTCGCCGGGCTTGGTCTCGAGGTTCGGCTTGGTGAAGTCCTGGCCACCGGCCTTGTCGGACGCGTAGACGCGGTACTTGATGGCGGCGGGGGCGCTTCCCCGGTCGGTCGCCGCGTTCCAGCCCACCGACACCGTGTCGCGATCGGTGCCCTTGACCGTGGTGACCCCCGCGAACTTCGGCGCCGTGAGGTCGTTGGTCTGCACGTCCTTCTGGACGACGTTGGTGTCTTCGTTGCCGGCCTCGTCCACCGCGCGAACCACGATGAAGTAGCGGGTACCGGGGAGCAGATCGGAGATGGTGGTGGTGACGGCGCCCGCGGGCGTCGTGGCCCAGGAAGCCTTGAAATCCTGCCCGCCGTCGCTGGTCGCGACATAGACGCGGTAGGCGATGCGCGAGGCGTCGGTGAAGTCGTCGCTCGCCGGATCCCAGGTGAGGGCGACCTCGGTCTCCGACTTGGCGGTGGCGGTCTTGAGGCCCGCGAACGTGGGGACGGACTTGTCCGACGACCCGCCGTCGCCCGTGTCGGTCCCCGTGTCGGTGGGCTCGCCGCCGCCGTCGTCGCCCTTGCAAGCGGAGAGGAGCGCGACACCGAGGGCGAAGACCGAGACCGTCGAACGCAAAGCCAAGCGCATGAAGACTCCTCCAGGGGTACGTCGAAAAGTCGTCCTAGGGACGCCCCCGTTACGAGGAGTCTACTTTAGATCATGCCTCTTCGCCCGTCGGGCGGTTTCACCGGGCGAGGCCGAAGACGGCCAGGGCCGACGCCACGACCAGGGTGGTCACCTCGATCCGGGTCCCGAGGCGCTGGTCGATGAACCGGCGCGCCCACTTTCCGGCGCTGTTGCCCAGGAGGACCGACACGAGGAGGACGAGCGACAGCCGCAGGGTGTGGCCGTCGAGCAGGCCCGTGAAGCCGTACGAGAGCACCCGCCCGAGGTGCATCGCGACCGAAGCCACGGCCGCGGTCGCCACGTAGCTGGCCCCGGAGAGGCCGAGCGCCATCAGGAACGGGCCGGCGAGCATGCCCGCGCCCCCCGACGTGGCCGCGAGGGCGCCGATGGTGAAGCCGGCCGGCGTGATGCCCCGAGCCCGCGGGGTGAACGTCACGACCTTGCAGACCCGGAGCAAGGCGGCGGCGGTCATCACCGCCATGACCACGCCCACCAGCCGACTCGGGAGGCGCGCGAGCAAGGCCCCGCCGAGCAGGCTGCCGGGGAACGCGCCCAGCGCGAAGGCGCGGGCGATGGGCCGATCGACCTCGGCGCGGAACAGGAACGCGCGGTGCAGGTTGCCGACCAGCAGGGCCGGGGCGGTCGCCGCGAGCGCGACCTTGGGGTCCGTCGCCAGGGACACGGCTAGCATCATGAGGATGCCTCCGCCGAGCCCGGCCACGGTGGTGAGGAGGCCGGCGCCCATGCCGAGGACTGCGAAGGCGACGAAGTGATCCATGCCTCCCTTCTTGTGCCCGGCCGCTCCATCAGACCAATGGATTGTTCGAAGAATCGTGATAGATATTTCTTATGTTGGAGGAGCTGCAGCACTTCGTCCTCGCCGTCGAACGGGGGACGCTGACGGAGGCGGCGCGGCACGCGCACCTCTCCCAGCCCGCCCTCACCGTCGCGCTCCAGCGGCTCGAGGCGCGGGTCGGCGCGCGGCTCCTGCACCGTGGTCCGGGCGGGGTGCAGCTGACGGCGGCGGGCGCCGCGTTCCTCCCGCGGGCCCGCGCCTCCCTCGCCGCGTTCGCCGACGGACTGCGCGCGGTGACCGAGGTGGAGGGGCTCCACGCCGGCGAGGTCCGCATCGGCGCCGGTGCCACCGTCTGTACCTACCTGCTGCCGAAGGAGCTCGCGGCCTTCCGCGCGGCGCACCCCGGGGTGCGGTTCCGCCTCCGGGAGCTGACCCCGGACGCCGCCGAGGACGCCCTCGCGGCGGGCGAGATCGACCTCGCCATCGTCACCTCGCCCCGCGGCGAGCGCTGGCGCGACGACCCCCTCGTCCTCATCGCCGCCCCCACCCTCGAGAACCCCTCGAAGGCCCCGTTCGTCACGTTTCCGCGGGGATCGACCACCCGCGCCGCGCTGGATCGGCATTTCCCCGAGGCCGACGTGGTGGTCGAGCTCGGGAGCATCGCGGCCGTGAAGGGGAACGTACGGGCCGGGATCGGCATCGCCCTGGTCGGCCTCTCGGCGATCGAGGTCGACGTGGAGCTCGGTCGGCTGGTCGTCGTGCCCGACCCCCGCACCCCCATCGCGCGCCGCCTCTCCCTCCTCCACCGGGGCCGCGACCGGCTCCCCCCGGCCGCCGCCGCCCTGCGTCGCGCCCTCCTGACGAAGCGTCCGACCCGATCTCGCCAGGCCCTCCTGGCAAAAGGGCACGTCGTCCCATAGTCTTGCTGAATCGTAACGCGGGCCGGGGATCCCCTACTCCTCTCGAGCAGCCCTCCGTTCTTTCTCAGCTGGAGTCACCCAGGAATGTCTCGAAACGCTTCCCTCGCTTCCCTCTCCGTCCTGTCTCTCGGCTTCGTGGTCCTCGGTTGCGGTGGCACCGAAGGAAACAACGTCTCCTGCGGCGACGGCACGCACCTCGAGGGCACGACGTGTGTGTCGAACGGAGCGACCGACGGCGGCGCCGACGGCGACGAGACCACGCCGCTCGTGAAGGGACCCAAGTTCGACGGCATCACGTCGCTCTCGTCGGCGTCCGCCACGAGCCTCTTCGTGACCTGGAACCCGGCCACCGACGCGCTCACCGCGACCGCGCTCATCAAGTACCGCGTCTACGTCGGCACCACCGCCGGCGGTCAGAACTACTCGGCCGCGACCCTCACGTCGCCGCCCGGGGCGAGCAGCGTGTTGCTCACCGGCCTGACGCCGGGCTCGGAGTACTTCGTCGTGGTGCGCGCCGTGAACGCCCTCGGTGAGGAGGACACGAACAAGGTCGAGAAGAGCGCCAAGGCCCTCGACGACAGCAAGCCGCCCGTGTTCGACGGCGCGACGAAGGCCGAGTCCGCCGACGGCAGCGCGGTCAAGCTCTCGTGGACGGCCGCCAAGGACGAGATCACCGCCCCCGAGGGCCTGGTCTACCTGGTCTACTACGCGACCGACGCCGGCAAGGAGAACCTCACCGTCCCGTCGTTCGTGAGCGCCCCGGGCGCGACTTCGATCGTGGTCAAGGGGCTGCCCAAGCCCAAGACCAAGTACTACTTCAAGGTCCGCGCGCGCGACGCCGCGGGCAACACCGATCTCAACACGGTGGAGGTCTCCGCGGACTCGGGACCCGACGTCGCGCCGCCCGTCTTCTCGGGCTGCATCGACGCCACCACCAAGGATGCCGTCTCCATCACGGTGCGCTGGAATCCCGCCACCGACGACGTCACCCCCCAGGGTGCGATTCGTTACAACGTCTACGGCGGCAAGGACGCGAAGAGCGTTGACTTCACCAAGCCGCTCGCCACGTTCACGGGTGGCGACAACGGGCTCGTCAGCGGTCTCAAGCCCTCGACCGAGTACTTCCTCGTCTGCAAGGCCCAGGACGCCGCCGACAACGAGGACGAGAACAAGTCGGTCTGGGTCGCCAAGACCTCCGAGGACGGCACGCCGCCCAACTTCCTCGGTCTCGACAGCGTCACCAACGTCACCGCGACCACCGCGGACCTCGCCTGGAAGGACGCCATCGACGACAAGTCCGCCACCGCGGACATCGTCTACGACGTCTACGAGTCGACCACCGCCGGTGGCCAGGACTTCACCGCGCCCCCCCGCGCCACCAGCGAGAAGGGCGCCACCAAGATGACCCTCACCGGCATCTCCCCCGCCACCAAGCTGTTCTGGGTGGTGCGGGCGCGTGACGCGGCCGGCAATCGCGACTCCAACAAGGTCGAGAAGAACGGCACCACCGCGGTGAGCTTCTCGCTCAACGTCCAGACCATCTTCACGGCCAACTGCGCGACCGGCACCTGCCACCGCGGGACCACCCCCGCCGCCGGCCTCAGCCTGGTCGAGGGCGTGTCCTACACCAACACCGTCGGCGTGGCCGCCTCGGGCAAGTCCGGCGCCATCCGCATCGTGAAGAGCAACAGCGCCGGCAGCTACCTCTACCAGAAGGTGACCAACGCCGCGGGCATCGTCGGCGAGCTCATGCCGCCGCCGGCCTCGGGCGGTTCGCTCAGCCCCGCCGAGAAGGACCTCCTCAAGGCCTGGATCGATCAGGGCGCGCTCAACAACTGAGGCCGCATCGGCTAAGGTGCACGACTCATGTCTCTCCCCGCTTCTCGCGTCGCTCGGGTGGCCTGCGTGGCCCTGGTTCTCGTGCCCACCACAGCGTTCGTCGCCTGCACGTTCGTGAACGGCTTCGACGACGTGAAGCCGCTCACGGCGAAGGACTCGGGCACCACGGGCGATTCGCTCGTCGACACGGGCGAGATCCCCGACACCTTCGTCGTCACCGACTCCGGCAGCGACACGCCGGTGGACACGGGGCCGGTGGACAAGGGCCTCGTGGTGCTGAGCGGCCAGATCGCCGGCGACGCCGGCCCCGGCCAGCCCGTGCTCTCGGTGCTCGATCCGGCCGACGGCAAGCGGCTCGGGACCGACGAGAAGCTGACGGTGGTCGCGGTCCGCTACGACGGCGCCCACGACCGCTGGTACGTGTGGGTCAACAAGAGCGGCACCTCGTTCGATCCGGCGCCCACCACCGAGATCGAGCTGCAGGTCCGCACCTACGACCGGACCAAGTCCACCTGGACCACGCTCTCCTCGACCAAGGTCCCGACGATCGTCGACGAGGCCACGAGCGCGGTGCTCAAGGATCGCGTCGTCTACGTCTCGTACACCACGGCGACCACGTTCGAGCTGACGGTGATCGACACCACCAAGCCCGAGGCGCCCAAGGTCATCACGCCCGGCCTCGCGCTGGCCGTGCCGCCCATCGGGGTGATCGGCTCGCCGGCGCCCACCGGCGGCGGCACGGTCAACATGCTCAGCGTGACCAGCGGCGCGGGCTGCACCGGTGGCGTCTGCAAGGTCGCCATCCAGCGCGCCACCGTGCCGGCGGCCCCCAACCCGGCGACGGACAACGGCACCAAGCAGGTCGCCGACACGCTCGACATCTCGGCCGGTCAGCCCGCCTGGGGCTCGTTCTACAACTTCGGCTCGCCCCAGGATCTCCTGATGGTCCCGCCGACCGGTACGGCGACCAAGGCGACGATGCTCCGCCTGAACCCGGTGAACAACGATCCGATCACCGGCATCACGCCGGTGGCGTTCACCACGGCCAAGAACACGCTGCGCTCGCTCACCGTGTCCGAGTGCCTCAAGACCGCGTTCGTCACCGACCTCAACGGCACCCAGGTCTATGGCGTGCCGCTGGCGTTCGACGGCGTCCCCAACGTGTTCGGCCTGAGCCGCTCCGGTCAGCGCCTCTACTTCGAGCCGTACACGCACTCGGTGATCGCCCCCTACCGCGCGAGCGCGGTCGCCTACGAGATCGCGGCGCTCGAGGTCACCGGGACGGACAAGGCCCCGGTGTTCAAGAAGCGCACCGGTGCCTCGTGGACCCCGCCGGCCGAGCTCCAGCCGATCCTGCTCGCGGTGAAGGCGCCGAACGACTTCAGCTGCCCCTGACTTCAACTGCCCTGACGCAGCCAGCTCGCGGCCTCCTCGGATGCGGGGCCTCAGATGTCCTTGCGGATGATGCGCCCGCTCGACGCCGCGGGCGCGGCGGTGGTGGCGGGCGGGGCGACGACCGAGGCGGAGGCCTTGGCCGTGGGCCCGGCTGGCACAGCGGGCTTGCCGGGGATCGGGCCGGCCACCAACGGCTGCTTGGCGGTGACGCTCGCGACGGCCGACGCGGGCGGCTCGACCGACGCTGGCGCCTTCGGCTCCTCGGGCTTCTGCTTGGGCTCCTCGGCCTTGGAGGTCTCGGGCTTGGCGCTCTTGTCGTCGGTCTTCTCGGTCTTCTCGGGCTTGGCCGGCGCCTCGACCTTCTTCTCGCTCGCGGCCGCCGAGCCTCCACCCATCAGCTTCATGGCGATGACGCCGCCACCGGCGAGGAGGACCACGGCGGCGAGCGCGATGGCGACGACCGGGGTGCCCTTCTTGGCGGGCTCGGCGCTCGGCACCGGTACGAGCCCCGGCTGGCTCTGACCCACCGTGACCGGCGGCGCAGCGGCCGCGGTCTGGGACATCTGGGACATCTGCGACACGCGAGGCGCCGCGGTCTGCCGCTGCGCTTCGTCCACGCCGACCAGGACCTCGGGCGCGAGGTGCAGCGAGCCACCGCAGAACGGGCGGAGCGCCTCGACGAAGGCGTCGGCGGTGGGGATGCGGCGGCTGGCGTCGCGCTCCAGGGACTGGGCGACGACCCGCGCGAGCTCGGGCGGGACCCAGGGGGCGACGTCTTGCAGGTTGGGGACGTCGCGGGAACAGATCGAGAGGATCAGCTCGCCGAGGGTCTCCACGTCGCCCCAGGGCACGCGGCCGGAGAGCGACTCGTAGAGGCACATGCCGAGCGACCAGATGTCCGTGCGGGCGTCGACGCTCTTGAGCCCACGCGCCTGCTCGGGGCTCATGTACAGCGGCGTGCCGAGCATCGAGCCGGTCTTGGTGAGGCCCGCGCCGTCGGTGCTCGCGAGCTTGTCCATCTGCTGCTTGGCGATGCCGAAGTCGAGCAGCTTGACGACGTAGTCGCCGGGACCACGGGTCGTCATGAAGATGTTGGCGGGCTTGATGTCGCGATGGACGATGCCCGCGGCGTGGGCGTGGCCGAGACCGGCCGCGGCCTGCGCCACGATGCGGCAGGCGCCGACGGGCGCCATCGGACCGATGCGCTCGATGGTGTGCTCGAGGTCTTCGCCCTTGAGCATCTCCATGATGATGAACGGGCAGCGGGTCTGCGGATCGATGCCGGTGTCGTAGACCTCGACGATGTGCTCGCTCTCGATGGCGGCCGACGCCTTGGCCTCGCGGAAGAAGCGCTGGGCCAGTGCCGGATCGCCGTTGAGCTCGTCGTTCTGCAGCAGCAGCTTCACGGCGAAGCGCTTGCCGAGGTGGTTGCGCGCCTCCCAGACCTGCCCCATGCCACCCTGGCCGAGCAGCCGGGTGAGCTCGTACTTTTCGGCCAGCACGCGGCCTTCGAGATTCAACTCCGCCATGACTCCCCGATGACCTCGTTCCGCCCCCTCATTGCGTCAGGGTAACACCTGGAGGCGTTTCCCTCAAAACGAACGAAGCGGCAAAACGGTCTGGCCAGCCTCCGGCGCCTGCCGAACCGTCAGAAGGCGCCTGACAAAGAGAACGCTGCGCCCTGGGTGGTGACGATGGGAGTCACACCTACAGTGAAGCCAGGCTTGGCAGGGATGCCACCGTTGTCCTTGTTGGTCACCTGGACCGTGGGGCGCGAGACGAACAGGAAGATGGTCACCCCCGCCGCCACGACGCCGCCCGCGAGGAGCACGTCGGCGATGGTGTTCAAGGTCTTGCCGTCGCTGCGGAGCTTCTCGGCGGCGACGGGGTCGCTGCCGTCGTTCTTGGTCTTGTAGTCGCCGTTCTTTCCGAGGGCCATGACCCCCACCACGCCACCGCCGAGGAGCAGGACGCCGGTGGCGACGCCCCCGATGATGACGCCGGTGGTGACGGGGCGCGCGCTGGTGGTCTTGGGAGGGGGCGGCGGCGCGACGTCGGGCTTCTTGAGGGCGATGTCCTTGGTGACGGCGCCACCGGCCGGGAGATCGATCTCCACGGTCTGCGGGTCGAAGCCCTCGGCCTTGATGGTCAGCACGTGGTGACCAGGGCGCACGCGGACGGACACCACGCCGGCCGTGGCCGGGTAGAGGTTCATGACCTTGTCGCCCTTCACGGGGACGCGCGTGTCGGTGACGATGGCATCGGCGGGCGACACCTTGAGCTCGAGCTTGGCCGCGCCGGTCTTGAGGGTCGTGAGGTCGGTCTTGATCTGCGACTGCTCGGCCGGATCGACGTCCTTGCCGCCGTCGGCGAGGTACTTCTCGTAGGCGTCGATGGCCTCGCCGTCGCGCTCGAGCTTCATCGCGCACAGGCCGAGGTTGCCGAGGATCTTCCACGAGGGCGAGGCCGCGTAGGCCGCCTTGAACTCGCGGTAGGCCTCCTCGTAGCGCGCGCCGTCGGGATCGTTGAGCAGGTTCACGCCCGCCTTGAAGTGCTGGCGCGCCTCCTCGCTGATGGCCACCTCGGCGGCCTGGGCGACGCCGGCGAGCGGCAGGGCGCCCACGAAGGCCTGGGAAACGAGCACCGCCGAGAGGATCCACGAGGTCGTACGCATCGTCGCGCAGCCTAGCCCAAGAGTCGGGACGAGCCCAAGGGTCAAGAACGGCGCCGAGGCCCCCCGGCTGGCCGTTCTCACCGAGCGGCCAGGGGCCGAGGACACGCCGGCGCGGGACACGGTGCGGGGACACGCGTCCCGCGCGGCGGAGGCTCGACCTCAGTCGGTGCCCGCGTCGGACTTGGTGATCTTCGGCAGCGAGTCGATCCACGTCCGCACGGCGGCGAGGCCCTCGGGGTGCACGAGCTCGGTGCCCAGCGGGGGCATCTGTACGGCGCCTCCGTCGCGGTTGGCGTCGCGCACGTAGATGGTGCTGGTGCCGAACGCGCCCGGATCGATGCGGAGGGACGGGCCGCCGCTCGGCTTGTAGCTCATGTTGGGAACGCCGACGGTCGTCTTGTAGAGCTTGGTGTCGGCCGCAGTGCCCTCGAGCGGGTACACGCGGAGGACCATGTCGGTCTGGGTCCAGACCGTGGTGTTGAGCGGGTTGTGGCAGTGGCCACAGTTGGCGTTGAGCCACCCGAGCGCTGCGGCCTCGGTGGTGTTGCCGGGGATGCCGTAGTCCTTGCCGCCGGCCGGGGGAGTGCTCAGCCAGCCCTTGGCGTTGACCGCGGCGAGATCGAGCCCGGTGGCCTTGGCGAGCTGCACCGCGCCGAAGCCGAGCCCGCGGGCCTTGATGCCCTCGTGGCAGCGGAGACAGGCGGCGAGGTTCGGGACGTCGTGGGCGGTGCCGAGGGCGTTGTTCACGCCGTCGAGGGTCCAGGTGGCCTCGGTCTGCGCCTCGTTCCAGACGTAGGTGCCGAAGAGGTACTCGTCCTTGCCGATGCGGCGCCAGAGGCGCGTCTCGATGATCTTCCCGTCGCGCACGAACTCCTTCCAGAACGTGGTGCAGACCGGGAACTGCCACTGATCCATGTCGGTGGTGTCGATCTTCTTGCCGGCCGGCATGTTGATCCAGCGGCGCTTGAGGGCGCCGTCGGTCCACAGCTCGTAGGTGGGCTTGAACTCGACGTTGGCCGCGGCGATCGCCTTGGTCGTGATGTTGGTGTAGAGGCCCATCTCCGACAGCTTGGTGCTGAACGGGAGGGTGCAGACCTCGGCGGCGTCTCCGACGTCGGTCACGTCGGACTTGCTGTCGGTCGCGGAGTCGGTGGTGCTGTCGGCAGGGCCCGTGTCCTTGGCGGTGTCGGTCGCCGAGTCGACGAGGGCCGAGTCCACCCCGGAGTCGGTCTCCGGGGTCGTGGTCGGAGGGTCGTCGCTGCACGCCGCGAAGGCCGCAGCGCAGGCGCACGCGAGGAAGGGGAGGAGGGCGGGACGGGCGAGGGCACGCGCAGCGCGCGCGGCGGTCGTCGAGGGCATCGTGGGCACCTTAGCGCATGCAGGGGGGAGTGCACCCCCTGGTTCGAGAGAGTTCGAGGTGGCCGCGATGGACCGAGCCTCGCGTCCCGAGAGGACGACGGGTCGAAAGACGAGTCGGTCGGTGGCGTCGGTCGTTACCGGCGTCGTCCCCCGAGGAGCGGCTGGGCGCGCGGTGGCAGGGGCCCGAGGGGATAGCGGCGCTCCTCGCAGCCGTAGGGTTGCGGCGAGAGCTCGAGGACGGTGTGGAGGGGGGCGTCGAGGTGGGGACACACCTCGGGCGACCAGTCCATGAAATAGGCGTAGAGGGCGCGGACCACGGCCTGGTGGGCGACCACCAGCACGGGGCGGATCGAACGTTCGATCTCCCAGATCACCGACTCGAGGCGCTGGATCACGTCCTCGTACGACTCGCCGCCGGGGTAGCGGTAACGGAGCTTGTCCTCGGCACGCGACGCGTACTCGCTCGGGTAGCGCTCGGCGATCTGGGGGTAGGTGAGGCCGTCGCAGATCCCCGCGTTGAGCTCGTCGAGGGCGCGGAGCGAGGTCTTCGGGTGCGGGATCGGGGAGGCGGTCTGCATCGTCCTCCGCAGCGTGCTCGTGAGGACGAGCGGAGGGGCGTCGGGATCGGTGTGCTCGGCGACGAAGCGGGCGAGGTTCTCGGCGTAGAGCTGCCCGGCCGAGGTGAGCTCGCTGTCGCCACCGATCCGGCCCTGGGCGTTGAAGCGGCTCTCTCCGTGCCGACTGAGCCACACCACCCGGCGGGTCGGGCGACTCGCGAGGAGGAAGGCGACGATGCGGCTCTCGAGGTAGCCGTGGATGCGGTGGGCGACGACGGTCTGCCCGAGGTCCATCACCTTCACGAAGCGCCCGTCGGACTCGTCGAGCGGCTCGTAGACGCGCTCGTAGTGCTCGATGCGCGCGCGGAAGTCGTGCGTGGCCTGCTCCGGGTCCATCCCCTCGTAGTCCTGGGAGAGGGTCTTGGTGGCGCGGACGTTCACCTCGATGACGATCGGGTCGTCGCAGATCAGCTCCACGAACAGCACGTCGAACCCGACGGCCCGGCAGCGCTGCTCGACCCAGGCGCGCTTGTCGCGGGTGGTGTTGGTCGCGTCGAAGATGCCGACCCGACCCTCGCGCTGCACGAACGCGATGAGGTCCTCGAGGGCCTCGGCCGACACGGCGTGCCGGGCCTCGTTCGCGCTCTCGTTGGTCGGGTCGAAGAACTCGGCCGACTGGCCCGGACCGAGGCGCGCCCGGCGGTAGCTGCCGACGTTGAACAGGCGCGTGCGATAGCCGAGCCAGGCGAGATAGCGGGAGAGCTTGCGGGCGACGTGGGTCTTGCCTCGGGCCGGCAGGCCGACCATCACCACGACGAGCTTCTGGTGGTCCATCAGGGTGCCTCCGTCGCGCCCGGAGCGTCCGGCGATCCGCTCGCGAGGCCGAGCTCGGCGCGCAGGGTGGCGATGGCGTCGGTCGCCTGCTTGCGCGCGGCGCGCAGCTCCTCGAGGCGCGCGGGGCCGAGGAACGGGCTCGGCGGCGCCGTCGACCACTGGGCCCGCACCGGGTCGAGCCGATCGAGGAACAGGAGCGCGGCCAGCGGGCCGAGGAGCAGCACCGGGACCGCGAAGAAGCGGTGCGGCGACGGGAGGCCCAGCAGCGCGGCGACCAGCAGGGCGAGGGCCCACGTGGGGAAGGCGACCAGGCCGATGCCGAGCTTGTAGGTGGAGACCACGTCGCGCTCGGCGCCGGCGAGGCGCACGGCGAGCTTGGGGAGCTGATAGGGGAGGTAGAAGGTCACCGCCCCGACCAGCGCGAGCGGCGCGAGGAGGGCGAGGCCGACCGCGCGCAGCGGGCGACCCTTGCGGGGTGGGACCGAAGCGACCACGTGGTCGTCCTTGATCCCCGAGCGCGAGAGGAGCGCGTAGTAGGCCTCGACCTTGTCGCGGAGTGCGGCGACGCGGTGATCGTCGACGGCCTTGCGCGCCGCCTCCACCTGGCGCCCGATCGCGTTCCACTGGGCGAGCGAGCGATCGCCACGGTCGTGGGCGAGGAGCTCGGCGACGCGGGCCACGAGCGTGCGCTCCTCCCAGGTCGCGCCCTCCACGACCAGCTCGGAGAGGTCTTCTCGCAGGAGGTCGGTGATGCGCTGGACGAGCGGCTCGCCGTCGAGCTCGAGCGCGTCGACCTCGCGCACGGGACCGAACACGAGCAGCGCGCGGGAGCGGAACGACTCGCGGGCGTCGAACTCGAGCGCGACGGCCTGGAACGTGAGTCCCCGCGTGCCCTGCTGGCGGGCGCGAGCGAGCATGCGTGCCGGTCCGGTCTTGAGCGGCACGAGGTGTGGCTCGCTGTGGCTCACGCCTTCGGGGAAGATGAGGACGTTGCCACCGCGCGCGAAGTGGGCGGCGACCTTGTCGAACACGTCGTCGTTGCCCGCGGCGGCCTTGTTCGGGTCGTCCTTCTTGCGCACGACGGGGACCGCCCCCACGGCGTCGAGCAGCGAGCGGAAGACGGGGATCTTCCACAGCGTGCTCTTGGCGACCGGCGCGATGGGGAACGGGGCCTGGGTGAGGACCACGATGGGATCGACGATGCCGTTGACGTGGTTGGCGGCGAAGAGCCGCCCGTGGGTGTCGCGTGGGGGGGCGAAGGCCACCTCGACCTCGCGGAAGAACACGCCGGTGACGGCGCGGAAGAACACCGTCAGGGCGTCACGCACGAAGGGCACGGGGCAAGCCTACCCCAGTCGGCCACCAGCAAAAACAGTCGGCCACCCGCAAAAACGCCGAAGCGCTCCCGTGCACAGGTGCTGGGAGCGCTCCGCCGTTGCTCGAGGCCTCCCTCGAGCGGGTCTGCAGGGCGCACGGCTCACGCCGCGCGCGGCGAGATCACTGGATCAGGTCCTTGAGGGCCTTGAGGGCGCTCGCGCGGATCTTCTTCGAAGCCGGCTTGCCCTTGATGATGATCTTCTCCTTGGTGAAGGGGTTGATGCCTTCACGATCCTTGGTGGCGGGCTTCTTGACCGCCTTGAGCTTGAGCAGCCCCGGGATCACGAACTCGCCCGGGCCGCGGCTGCCGAGCTGCTTCTTGATCAGTTCCTGGAGCTTGTCAAACACGCGAGACACGCTCTTCTTGTCCAGCTCCGCCAGCTCGGCGAGCTCGGCAACAACCTGCGCCTTGGTCAAACGCTTGGCACCAGCCATGGGGATTCCTCCTGGTAAGACGAGGTCGGACGATGAACGAACCGACCAGAACGCCTGACCAGTACCGCACGCACAGCACCCTCGCAACCCCTATTTTTTTGCGGTCGGCGGGGTCCGGCTCGCGAAGCCGCGATCGGAATCGGGCGTCAAGCCCCGAATCGATCGCGGTTTGATGGTTGCGCGGGGCCGGTTTTCCGTTGAAATTACCGGTGGTTGCGGCCAGCCTCGTAGGTGTCTTCTCAGCGGCGAGCGCGGCGCGTCATCGGTACCGAACGACCGCCTGCGTCGACCCCACCCTTGGAAAATAGGGGTGGGGCCCCCGCGGCCACGCAGAGACGATCCGTCTCCGCGCGCATCCGGGCGTCTTCGGCCGGGGTGCGGTGGTCCCAGCCGAGGAGGTGCAGGAGCCCGTGCGCCAGCAACATCGTCGATTCGTCGAGGAAAGGGCGTCGCGCGGCGCGAGCCTGCCGCGCGGTCGTCTGCGCCGAGAGCACGATGTCGCCGAGCGCATCGCCCGCGAAGCGCGCGCCCTCTCCTTCGCGGAGCGCGAACGAGAGCACGTCCGTCGGTCGGTCGGTGTCGCGATAGTCGCGATTGAGGATCTGGATCTCTTTGTCGTCGGTGACGAGGATGCTGACCTCGGCGTCGGGGATTTGAGCGGCCACCAGCATCTTGCCCACGCGCCGGCGCAGGGTCGCGGGCGAGGGGAGCCCACGCACCTGGCGGGCGCTCGCGCGGATGGAGATCGAGACCGGCATCAGAACTCGGTGAACGACTCGTCGCCGGTGGCGAGCATCAGCGACGAGGTGGCCACGTCGAGGTCCATGATGGCGACGAGGTGGTTGTAGCGGTTGGTGAGGAACGCTCGCAGCGGCTCGACGAGATCCTTGTCTTCCTTGGTGCCGACCGAGATGGCCGCGCTCACGCCGGAGACCCATTTCTTGGCGAGCTTCTCGGCCTCGCCGTAGGCCTTGTCGCGTGCCATCGCGTCCTTGCACTGGCCGTACGCCGTCTCGACCTCGACGCCGACGCCGCCGAGCGCGTAGCTCTTGAGATCCTGCACCTCGGCGAGCTGCGCCTTCGCGTAGTCGAGGCGGGCGACGCCGGGCAGGAGGTCGAGGTTCCAGCGGAAGACGAGGCCGGCCGTGTAGTACAGGTAGTTGCCGCCCGGGCTGCTGAACGCGTTGGTCTGGATGGTGACCGAGGGCGCGACGCTGTAGCCGAAGCTGAGGCCGAGGCCGATGTCGGGGAAGAGGCGGGCCTTCGCGTAGTCGACGAGGGCGGTGCGCGCCGTGACGCCGGCGCCGACCTGCTTGAGCTCGGGCCGGTGCAGGCGGGCGGAGTTCAGGTACACGAGCACGTCGGACAGCGGCTTCTTCGGGCCGGTGATGGGCTCCTCGGGGATCTCGAGGGGCTTCGGCGCCTCGATCCCGGTGAAGAACCGCAGCGCCGCGGTGGCCTGGCGCTCGCCCTTCTCCACCTCGCCGTAGCGACCCTCGATCTCCATCAGGTAGGTCTTCATGCGCAGGAGATCGCCGTCGTCGGTGTCGGGGTTCTCCTCGGCGTGCTTGATGGCCGTGACCAGCTTGTCCTTGGCGAGGTCGAGCAGGTAGCGCGCGTCGTGGGCGAGCTGGAGGCCGAAGTACGCGCGGCGCAGGTCGTGGTGGAGGAGGTTCTTGGTGCGCTCCACGTCGGCGAGGGCCACGTCGACCTGGGCCTTGGCCGCCTCCTGCGAGGCGGAGATCTTGCCGAAGGTCCAGAGCGGCACCACGCCGTCGATGCTGACGCGCGCGGCCACGTTGCCCGTGGTGTTGAGGTTCACGATGCCGGTCGGCGAGTAGATGGCGTTGCCCTTCACCTCGGGCACGTAGGCCACGCCGCCGCTCACCGAGAACTGCGACCAGGGGATCCACTTGATCTCGTCGAGCTGCGCGTGCGCCGCGAGCACTCGATCCTTGGCCATCTTGATCTGCGGTGCGCGATCGTCCGCGAGCTTGAGCGCCGCGGCGAGGGTGAGGGCCGGCGTGCCCTTGCTCGGCTCCGGCTTGTTCTCGCTCGAGGGCGCGGCCTTGCCGGGGTCGGTGGCGAAGGTGGAGGGCCCGGGCGGATCGGCGTGGGCGAGCAGCGAACCCACCAGCACCGTCGTGCTCGCGCACAGGGGAAGCACGAAAAGGCGGCCTCGCATGGGGTTTCGCGTACCACAGGGCAACGGCACGCACCATGGATGGCGCGGCAGGATGGTCGCGAGAGGCCCGACGTCAGGCCTCGGCGGCCGGCTCGGGGGGTGGCGCGAACAGGCGACGCAGGCGGATGGCGAGCTCGAGGGCGGCGAGCAGACACACCAGGGTGGCGAGGGTCGGCGCGAGCTCCTCGGTCGTGCGCTGCATGCCGCTGGTCTGCCCCGCCGCGGCGGCCGGCGCCAGCGGCCGGGGGCGCAGCTCGACCTCCGTCTCGACGGGGACCACGGCGCGGACGTCGCGGAACGGGGACTGCCCCTTGGGCGACACGGTGACGAGGTACGCGCCGAGGTGGCGCGGTCGGACGCGCATCGCCGCCGGCTCGAGCGGCAGGGCGGGGAGCGCGTTCCCCTTCGCGTCGAGCGGCGCCACCTCGAGGCCGTCGTCGGGCCCGACGGTGAAGGTCGAGCCGACGGTGAGCCGGGCGCCGGCGCCACGGTCGGCGGCGCGATCGGCGAAGGCGCCGACGAAGGCGAGGAACGCGGGCCGCAGCGGCAGGTCGCTCGCGTCGGGGGACAGGGGCAGGGTCAAGAGCCACACCTCGCCCTGACCGTGCTTGCCCACGACCAGGAGCGGCGCGCCGTCGGAGAACTTGGCGCGGATCTCTCCCGCCTGCAGGTCGTCGGTCGCGAGCGTGATCCGCACCCGGGCCTCGAGCGACACGGGCGGCTCGGCGCCGTCGCCGAAGGGCCCCGCGAGCGCGGGGTCGACGCCGATCTTGGGCTCGATCGGCTGGGTGTGGAGGGGCCTCGTGAGGAACGGCTCGAACGAGGCGCCGAGCGCCGGCGCGGTCGCCCGGGTGCCGAGCGAGAGGAGCAGCACGCCACCCCGCTCGACCCAGTGCGCGAGGGCGGTCCGCGCCTCGGGGCCGAGCCCGGCGAGATCGTCGAGGGAGAGCCCCGACAACGGCGCGAGGTCGAGGTCGCGCTCAGGGGCGCTCGGGAGGGGGCGCGCGGCGACCTTGCCTTGCTCGACCGCCTCGAGCGCGCGCTCGAGGACGGGTGCGCCGCCGGTCGCGACGACCTGATCGAGGGCGCCGCCCTCGCCGACGACGATGCCGATGACCGGCAGGGTGGCGCTGCCGAGGACCGGGGTCTCGTCGTCGGCCGAGAGCGCGTCGGGCTTGCCCGAGAGGCGCGCGAACGCTCCTGGGTGGCCGGCCTGAGGATCGAGCGAGGGGACCAGCTTGCGATCGACGGGGACGACCACCTCGAAGGGGCCCTTCGGGATCTGCGTGGGCAGGGCGAGGCTGCCCGCCTTGGCGGAGCTGCCGAAGGCCACGATGTCGACGTTGCGCGCCGGGCCGACGACGTCGGGCGTGGCGCACACGAGGCGCACGCGCACGGCCTCCCCGCTGCCCTCCGGCGAAGCGGCGAGGAGCCCACAATCGGCCTGACCCGCGGGGGGGGCGCGCGTGAGGGCGTCGAGGGGGACCTCGAGGCGCAGCGTGGGGTCGGCGAGCGCGAGCGGCGCGTCCTTGCCGTCGGCCAGATCGGACAGCAGCACGACGCGTCGGTCGGGCTGCGGGAGCTTGGACAGCGCGGAGGCGGCCAACGCGAGCGCGCCGTCGAGGTCGGTGCCGCGGTGGCTCACGCCGTCGCGGGCGATCGCCTCGAGGGTCGCGCGGATCGCGCCCCGCTCCTGCGTCGGCGCGAGGACGACGTGCGCGGGCGCGCTCCCGATCACGAGGGTGACGGCGTCTCCCGCGCGGAGGGAGGACTCGATCTCGCGGGCGGCGACCATGGCGAGCTCGAACCGGGTCCGCGCGCCTGCGCGCCGCGCCTCGGGAGGGAGCTCGGCGCCCATCGACATCGAGTCGTCGAGGACGATGGCGAGGGCCACCGAGGCTCCCCCACGCCGGTCGAGCGAGACCCGCGTGCACCGCACGAGGGGCGAGGCCGCGACGAAGGCGAGCGCCGCGATGGCCAGCACGCGGAGGGTCAGGAGGGAGCGGTCCTCGAGGTTGGCGCGGCGACGCGCGAGCGGAGGCGCGGTCGGCACGAGGCGCGCGGCCGGGAAGTCGCGCTCCTCGGGCCGGCGCCGACGGCGGAGGTGCGCGACCAGCGGCCCCACCACCAGCGCGAGCAGGAGGAGCCCGAACGGCGCGAGGAAGCTCATGCCTTCTTCGGCTCCTCGGCGGCCGCGGGGGAGGCGAGCGCGCGGAACAGGTTGCGGGTCACCTCGATGGGATCGTCGGTGGTCACCGCGCGCAGGAGGGCACCCCCGTGGCGCGCCGCGGCGCTGCGGAACAGCTCGGTGCGCGCCTCGAGGGCCTGCAGGTATCCGTCGCGCACGCTCGGCCCGTCGGTCTGCACGACCCGCGGCTCCGCGGCGGCGCCCTCCAGCGCGCGGAGCACGACCGGGCCCTCGAACGGGAAGGTGAGCTCCTCCGGATCGAGGATCTGCACGAGGACGATCGCGCGCCCGCGGGTGCCGAGCGCGGCGAGTGAGCTCTCTGCGCCCTCGGGCAGGTCGAGGAAATCGGAGAACACGACGATGGCGCTGCCACGGCGCGCGCCTCGCACGGCGACCTCGAGGGCCGCATCCAGGAGGTCGGGCGCCGAGCGCGCATCGCCCTCGGCGTCGAGCGACTCGAGGCTGCCGAGCACCCGCTCGAAGGTCTCCGAGGCGGCGGAGGGCGGGACCCGCCGACTGCCCGAGCCACCGAGGAGATCGAGGCCGACCGGGTCGTTCCCTCGCAGCGCGACGCGGGCCGCCGCTGCCGCGATCAGGGCCGCGTAGGCGAGCTTGGAGCCGGGTGCGCCCTTGCTCCGGAACCCCATGGAGAGGGTCGCATCGAGGACCAGGCGGAGGGCCCGCTCGGTCTCGGTCTCGAAGTGCCGGACGACGATGCGCTCGTGGCGCATCGAGGCGCGCGGGTCGACGAAGCGCAGCTCGTCGCCGGGCACGTACGCGCGGTGCCCGGCGAACTCGACCC
>CAZUZY010000014.1:0-53593 GCA_964624885.1 uncultured Polyangiales bacterium
GAACTTGGCGGCGCCCATGGCGGGGTGGTGGCCGATCCGCGAGATCACCCGATCACGATTCGTCGCCCGCCGGCCCGGGTCAAGCGTGTACTGCGCTTCGCGGGTGCGTAGCCAACGCCGCCGTCCGAGCTGCTAGCTTCCTTCGCCATGACCACCGATCACGTCGTCCGTGCCATCTCCGACGACGGAGCGCTCCGGGTGATCGCCGCGCTCACCACCCGCACGGTCGCCGGCGTCGTCGCCGCGCAGCAGGTGGAGGGAGAGGTGGCACGTCGCCTCGGCGCGCTCGTCACCGCCACGGTGCTGGTGCGCGAGACCATGGCGCCCGACCTGCGCGTGCAGGCCATCCTCGGCAACCAGGCCGGCGGGCGCACGCGGATCGTCGCCGACTCGCACCCGGACGGCACGAGCCGTGGCCTCGTGCAGGGCGTCGATGCGGGCTTCGTGCCGTTCCTCGACCGCTTGCAGCTGATGCGCACGATCCACAACGGCGGGCTCCAGCAGGGCATCGTCGAGGTGCCGGACGGCGACATCGCCGCCGCCCTCATGGAGTACATGCGGTCGTCCGAGCAATCGGTCACCTTCGCCGCGCTCGGCGCCTCCGCGCAGGCGGCGGCGGGGTGGATCGTCCAGCTCACGCCCGAGTGCACGCACGAGCAGCTCGCCGCCATCACCGCCCGCATCGAGCGGCAGCCACCGATCGAGCAGCTGCTGCTCACCGGGCTCGATCCGCGCGCGCTGGTGGCCGAGGTGCTGGGCGCGCTGCCGTTCACCGAGACCGCAGACAGCCCCTTGCGCTTCGGGTGCAACTGCAGCGACGAGCGCCTGATCGTCGGCCTCTCCACGCTGCCCAAGGAGGACATCCTGCACCTCGCGGAGGGGCACGAGGTGCTCGAGATCCAGTGCGACTACTGCCGCAAGGACTACCGCATCTCGCCCGAGCGCCTCCGCGGGCTGCTCGAGGAGAACTGAGCGCCTCGTCCGACGGGAGCTACGTGCGGCCGATGAACCGCACTGTCGCGGCCCAGTCGACCCGCGCGCCTCGCCACGGAAGGGTCGGAGGGAAGCGGCCGAGCGAGGCCCGGAGCGCGCGCCCCGCGTGCTCCTGCACGTCTCCGAAGCGGACCCCGTACGCGGGTCCTTCGTCGCCCGGGCGGTGCCCGGCGATGGCGCGGGTCACCTTGGCGTCGGCGAAGAGGTAGGCGTCGCTGCGGGGCACGCGGAAGAACACCTGCACTTCCTCGCCGAGCGCAACGTCGTCGAGCGCCGCGAACTGCATGCCGTCCTCGGAGAGGTCGATCACGCTCTTGCCCACGAGGGCGTAGTCGCGCGTGCGGACCACCTCGCACGCGATCCGGACCCGGCGGCGGCTGCTGCGCCGGTCGCGCGCGTGGAGGATGAACGAGTCGGTCTTCATGCGGGCCCCCTTCTGCTCCGGCCGGTGCGACCGGGATCCGTGTTGCGCACAGGGTGCGACAGGTGGGCAGGGATGGCCCAGTTCTCGGCGTTCAGTCGCCGAGGCGGCGGAGCGACGAGAAGGGGAAGGGCTTCCAGAACGGAGTCTTCATGGCGCCGGCGCCGACGTCGATCGTGAACCACGGCCCGCCGTCGGCGAGCACGTGGAAGCTCTGGGCCGGCATGAAGCCCTGACCGAGGAGCGCCTTCTTCTGGCCCTTGGCCTCGACCACGTCGAGCACCAGCACCGCGTGGCCGAACGGGGCGCCGGGCATGACGAAGAAATCCCCCGGCGCGAGGTCGGCGACCACGACGGGCGCGGCCTCCTTGGCGAGCGACCCCGTGTTGGCCCACCCGAACACGTCGTCGAGCCAGGCGCGGTAGAGCGCATGGGACGCGGGCTTCTTCGCCGCCGTCAGGACGAGCTTGGCGTCGCCGGCCTCGACGCGCAGACGCTCGCCGGCGAGGTAGCGATCGAAGGCCAGCACAAGCCCTCCGCCGGTCTTGTAGTGGGCGTCGGTCTTGCCCCGTGACCAACGCCACTCCGCGTGCAGACGGATGACCGAGTCGGCGCACTGCTGCAGATCGTGGGTGCCCACGTCGAGGTCGGCGACCGCGGCCACGTGGGCGTGGTCCCCCGCGTGGATGACCCCACCCGCGAACGATCGCACCGGCGTGCCGGCCGGCAGGAGCGGCAGCGTGCGCAGGAAGTGACCGAACGACCCCGGCGCGACCTCGACGCGCTGGGCCCCGACGGGCGCGGGGAACCGCTCGAGCAACGTGGAGCCAGGGGTCTTGCCTTCGAGCCACGCGTAGGTCGGCGGTGGGGCCGCCGGCTTCGCAGGCGCGGGCTGCGCCACGGGTTTCGGCGCCGGTGCCGCCGAGCCGGGGGCAGGCGCCTCGACGACCTTGGTGGGCGGAGCCTCCTTGCCCTCGGCGCGCGCCGAGCAGTGGGCCAGGAGGCACGAGAAGGCGAGGTGGAAGCACCGCCGCATGCGGAGGGAACGGCAGGTGAACGACGGCGCTTCCACGAACGTGGGACCCGGGACGGGAAGCGATCTTGGTCCGCGCGCCTCAGACCGCACGGCGCACCGCCTCGAGCCGCTCGGCCTCGGCGTCGACGACGAGCACGTCGCCTTCGCGGACCTTGTCGCCGCTGCGCAGCGTCTTCAGGCCTCCTTCGCCGTGGCGACCCACGATTCGAAACCCCTCGGTGCGCGCCTCGAGGTCGGAGACGGAGCCCGCCTTCTTCACGGTGAGCTCGGCGGTCACGCGGAGCGCGCCCCCGAGGCGGTACGCCGACAGCACGCCCTCCTGGGTGGCCTGCAGCGCGATGAGCGGCGCCGCGAGGGCGCTGGTCGAGAAGCTCTCGTCGAGCTCGAGCGCGCCGCCGACCTTGGCCGCGACGCGCTGGTCGAACATGCGCAGCACCACGCGGATCTCGGGGTTCATGCGCTTGGCGTCGAGCGCGATCTCGAGGTTCGCCATGTCGTCGTTGGTCGCGCACACCACTGCGCGCGCGCGCTGAACGCCCACCGAGAGCAGGAGCTCGTCGCGACGCGCGTCGCCGACGTGCACGGGGATGCCCAGGTCGCGCACCGCGGCGACGAAGCTGTCCACGTCGTGGCGCTCGATCCCGAGCACGGGCACACCGAGCGCGTGCAGCTCCTCGACGACGCGGTAGCCGACGTGCCCGAGGCCACACACCACCACGTGATCTCGCATCTGATCGCTCACGATTCGCACCCACATCTCCCGGCGCGCGCCGAGGTCGAACAGCGAGGCGCCCACCTTGAGCAGCCCCTGGGCGATGAGGAACGCGCCCACCAGCGGCGTGATCCAGAACAGGAGCCGCGCCACCGGGGTGGGCGGGAACGGCTCCGTCGGCTCCATGAACAGCTGCGTGAAGAGCCCGTAGGCGGTCTGCTGGACGTCCGGCAGGTTGGCCCCGGCGCGCCGCATCTCGAAGCGCATGACGGTGGTGGCCACGATGGTATAGGCGACGACCCAGGCGAGCGGTCGGCCGAGGCGGCCGAGCACGTGCCCCACGACGGCGAGGCGGGCGCGGCGGAGGATCTTCGCGGTCACGTCCCGACGCGGGCGACGAGATCGGCCGCGACGTCCCCGTCGATGCCGAGGGCTTCGGCGGCCTCGAGGATCATCTCGCGCTCGCTCGTGCGGATGATGCCGTCGGTCGCCGTCAGTCGGATGGCCATCTGCAGGGCCACCTTGCGCTGGCGCTCGTCGGGCAACCGGGCCCGGACGGCGGCGAGACGCGCCGGGCGCCCCTCGGCCTCGAGGGCCTGCTCCAACTGGGCCACCAGCGCGTCGAACTTGGCTCCGGCGAGCTGTCGGTCGGTCAAGGACTCGACGCTGCTCTTGAAATGGGCTCGCTCGTCGTCGCTGAACTCTCCGTCCGCGAACGCGGCGAGGAACAGGATCTCGACGATCGCCGTGAGGACAGGCGTCGAGAAACCGGACAAGGGCGCGGCCGTCATGGTCCGCGAAACGTACACCGGTCCCGTCCAATCCGCTTGACCGAAGCGCGTCCGGCCGGTTAGCCATGGAGGTCGTGCGACCCGCCACTCTGGCCGCATCCCTCGTCCTCGCGGCCCCCGTCGCCGTGGCCTCGCTGGCATTCGTCCGCGTCGCACACGCCGACGAGCCCACGGGGCCGTCGGTTGCTGTGACCGCAACGCCTGGTGCGCCGGCCGGTTCCGCCGCGGCGACCCCGTCCGCGGGAGCCGCGCCTTCGACAGCGCAGCCACCCTCGCCGCCGGAGTCGTGCGTCGATCCCGAGCAGCGGGCCGAGCTGGTCGGCGGGCGCCACTTCCGCGGGGTGCAGCCTCGCCTGTTCACCAAGGCCCTGCGGCACGAGCTCTCGCCGCTCGGGGGCTGGCTCGCCGGCGACGCCAACGACGGCGCGCCCTGGTACGGCGGCGCGTACACCTTCCACTTCAGCGAAGACCTCGGCCTCGAGGCCTCGGTCGGGTTCTCGCGCGCCCGCGCGCGCCTCGCGGACACGCTGCAGCAGCGCTTCCCGACCCCCATCGAGGTGTTCCGCAACGACCGTCGCGTGCGCCAGTACATGGGCCACCTGATCTGGTCGCTGGCCTACGGCAAGATGCGCTGGATGGGCGGCGCGATCAGCCGCTTCGACTTCCACCTCGCCCTCGGCGGCGGCGTCACCGACGACGAGATCTCGCGCGGCCTCATGGGCAGCGGCGGCCTCGGCTTCAAGATCTACATCGCCTCGTGGTTCGCGCTGCGCTTCGACGTGCGCGACCAGATCTCCGCGCAGAAGGTGCTCGACGAGACCCGCCTCGTGAACGACATCCTCGTCACGGGTGGTTTCTCCGTCTTCATTCCGTTCAAGGGGTGAGCGATGTCCCGGCTTTCCTCGTTCTCCGTCGTCGCCGCGTGCCTGATCGTGCCGTTCGCCGTGCTCGCGGCTCCGCCCGCCAAGCCGCCGCCCGCGCCGCTCGCCAAGCCCAAGCCCAAGCCGTCGGCCTCGGTGTCCGCCTCCGCGTCTGCCTCGGTGGTCGCGAGCGCCTCCGCGAGCGTGGCGCCGACCGCTTCGGCCTCTTCGTCGTATGTCGCGCCGGTGGGCCCGCCGGTCTCGCCGCTCACCCCGCGGCCCGACGAGACCCCGCCCGTGAAGGCCTCGGCTTCGGCCAAGCCGGGCGCCAACTACGACCAGCTGATGGCCGAGATCGCCGCCCTGCGTGCGCGCGTCGGGGTCGTCGCCAACGGCGTCTGGAAGAGCAAGATGGCCGTCACCGTGCGCCTCCGCGGGTCGCACGCCAAGGTGGTCGCCGCCAAGCTCGCCGTCGACGGCGCGCCGGTGTGGAGCGCGCCCAAGGGCTTCGCCGCCGAGGACGACACGATGGTGTTCGACGGCGGCGTCGCGCCGGGCCCCCACTCGATCACGCTCGAGATCGAGCGCCACGACGATCGCGACCCGACCTTCCGCTCCATCGACAAGACCACGACCACCGTGCAGGTGCCCGAGGGCAAGAAGCTCGACGTCGAGGTGCGCCTCGAGGACGACTCGAGCATGGGCGGCGACTTCCCGAGCGACAAGGAGGGCAAGTACGACCTCCGCATCAAGATCAAGGCGAAGGCCAAGTGATCCCGGGCCGTCCGCGCAAGGGGCTGCTGGTGCGGGGCGCGTCGGGTTGCCTCGTCGCCGCGCTCTTGCTCTCCCCGCTGCTCTTGCAGGCGGCGACGGGAAAGGCACCGCTCGCGCAGGTGGCGGCGGCTTCGGGCTCCACGTCCAGCACCGTCTCCGCGCCGCCGGCCGCTTCTTCTTCGTCGATCCTGGCCAACCCGGGCGCGCCGGTGCAGGCCTACGCGGGCGCGCTCACCGCGGCCAAGCTCGGGGGCACCACCGCGCAGTACAGCCCCGAGGAGGTGCGCGAGATCGTCGCCACCCAGCAGGAGGCCTACATCGCGGGCCGC
Source organism: uncultured Polyangiales bacterium (assembly GCA_964624885.1). Lineage (GTDB taxonomy): Bacteria > Myxococcota_A > Polyangia > Polyangiales > JADJMO01 > JADJMO01. Next base: position 5,917 of record CAZUZY010000014.1, read on the forward strand.
CTCGAGGAGGTGGTCTCCACGCTCACCGGCGTCGTCGAGTCGCCGCGCTTCGACATCGTCAAGAAGGAGCCCGAGGCGCGCGCGGCCTATCGCCTCCTCGGCGAGGCGTTGCGCGAGCAGGGGGTGCACGCGCTCGCGCGCCTCTACCTGCGCAAGGCCGCGGCGGGGCCGGCCAAGGAGGGCCCGGTGCGCGCCGCCACCCGCACGCTCACCGAGATCGCGCTCGACGACGAGGCCTACGACGAGGGCATCAAGGACCTCGAGCCGATCGTCGCGGCGGCCCCGACGTCCGACGAGCTCAAGGGCGAGCTCGCCTACCTGCAGGGGCGCAAGGCCGAGGCCGACGAGGACCCGGTCGCGGCCGACAAGGCCTATGCGACCATCACGCCGCTCTCCCGGTTCTGGTCCGCGGCCACCTATCGGCGCGGCCTCCTCCTGGTCGACCAGAAGAAATACAAGGAGGCCGAGGCGTTGTTCTGCCAGGTGGCCGACCCGAAGCGCCAGGACAAGTCCGCGCCCGTGTTCGCCGACGAGCGGTTCTTCGCGGTGCGTGACCTCGCCCGCCTCGCGCTCGGTCGCCTCGCCCACGAGGGCAGCCGCTTCGACGACGCGCGCTACTACTACTACCTCGTCCCGCAGGACAGCAAACGTCTCGCCGAGGCGCTCTACGAGTCGGCGACCGCGCGCTACGAGGCCAAGGACTACGACGGTGCGCGCGAGCTCCTCGACGAGCTCGCCACCTACGGCGAGGGCCACGTCTACGACGACGAGGCGCGGGTGCTCGACGTCTACGTCGACGTCGCCCAGTGCAAGTTCGAGGACGCGGCCAAGAAGCTCGAGAAGTTCCTCACCGACTACCTCCCGGTGCGCGACCGCGCCCACCTGCTCGCGGCGGCGCCCGACTCGGCGATCCTCGCGTTCCTCCAGAAGGAGGGCAACGACACCGGCAAGTCCGTCGACGTCGACGCCCGGCTCTACCGCCGCCTCGAGGGCGACCCGGCGCTCCTGTTCGTGCTGCGCGCGCGGCGTCGCCTGCAGGGCCAGCTCTCGGGGCTCGCGGGCGCCGAGAAGCAGCTCGACGGCCTGTCGGGCATCGTCGGCGCGCCGGGGGCGAAGGGCACCGTCAAGCCAGCCATCGACCCGACCAAGCTCGGAGCGAGCGACGCGGAGAAGGCGGACGAGCTCACCCAGGCGATCGAGGCCATCCGCAAGGAGATCGCGGCGCTGAAGAAGGCGGGCGCCAAGCCCGACCAGATCGCCGCGCTCGAGAAGGACCTCGACACGCTCTCCACCAAGGCCGAGGGTTTCGGCGCGCAGAAGACGGACGCGACCCCGGCCGCGACCGGCGCCGCGGGGCTGCCGGCGCTGGTGACCCAGGACGCGGTGCTGGCCAAGACGCTGCGCGGGCAGGGCGAGGCCATCATGGCGGAGCTCGACGCGATCGCCGTCAAGCTGGCGCGGGTCGCCATCGGCCGCCTGGACAAGCGCGCGAGCCGCCTGGTGGCCCGCGCGCGCCTCGCCAAGATCGACGTCGTGCTCGGACAGAAGAAGGGCCTCGAGGTCGAGGTCGACGCGCTCAAGAGCGGCGTGCTCCCGAAGAGCGCCATCGACTCGGTGAACGCCGCGCGCTTCCTCGAGGACAACGAGGAGTACTGGCCGTTCGAGGGCGACGAGTGGCTCGACGAGGTCATCGGGGTCGAGCAGGGAGAGAAGTGAGCGTCCGCGCGCGCGGTCTGCTCCTCGCGTGCTGCGCGCTCGTCGCCTGCAAGAAGTCCCCGAGCGAGGGGCCGTCGGCCAGTGCCTCGAGCAGTCCGTCGACGAGCGCCTCGGTCGTCGCGAGCGCCTCCACGCCGGCGTCGGCCTCCACCACCGCGAAGCCCTCGGTCCCGGTCAAGCCGCTGCTGTTCCGCATCGCGAGCAAGGCGGGCACCAAGGTGCACCTGTTCGGCTCGGTGCACGTCGCCAACAAGAGCTTCTATCCGCTCCCGGACAAGGTGGAGGGCGCCTTCACCGGGTCGAAGGCGCTCGCCGTCGAGGTGCACCTCGACACCAAGACCAAGCTGCGCGCCGCGGAGCTCGTGGCCAAGGGCAACTACACGCCACCGGACTCGCTGCGCAAGCACATCAGCGAGAAGACCTGGACCCTGCTCGACGGCCACCCGAAGCGCCCGCTCCCCATGGCGCTCCTCGCGCCGCAGAAGCCGTGGGTCGTCGCGGTGATGTTCCTGGCCAAGGAGCTCGAGCGCAACGGCCTCGATCCCGAACAGGGCATCGACAAGCACTTCGTCGACGCCGCCGAGACCATCGGCAAGCCGATCAAGAGCCTCGAGACCATCGAGGACCAGCTCGGCATCTTCGGGGCCATGCCCGACGCCACGCAGGAGCTGTTCCTCCGCGAGTCGCTCGAGGAGACCGACCTCGTGGGCAAGCAGCTCGGCGAGCTCACCGACGCCTGGAAGAGCGGGGACGAGGCCGCGCTCGTGAAGCTGCTCGCGACCTCCTACGAGAAGCCCGAGTTCAAGACGCTGCAGAAGCAGCTGATCTTCGACCGCAACGTGCGCATGGCCAAGGCGGTCGAAGCGATGCTCGCCGGCAAGGACGACGTGTTCGTGGTGGTCGGCGTCGCCCACCTGGTCGGCGAGGGCGGCGTCGTCGACCTCCTCGGCAAGCAGAAGCTCCCGGTCGAGCGGCTCTGATCACGGGTCGCGCGCGCAGCGGACCCCGAGGGTGACGTCGGCGTTGTCGATGGTCTGCTCGAGGCGTCCGGCCTTGCCGAGGACGTGCTCGTTGCCGTCCCAGGCACCACCGCGGAGCAGGCCGAAGCCGTGCTCGCTCGGTGACGACACCCACTCCCAGAGGCTCCCGGCCAGCTCGAGGTTGCCGTAGGGCCCAGCGCCGTCGGGGTGGGCTTCGACGGGCATGGTGCCGACCGGTTGCTTGCGACAGCCGCCCTGGTCGGGGCCGTAGCGCGCGAACACCGCGCGATCGCAGCGCAGGCCGCCGTCTCCCCACGGGAACTGCTTCGAGCCCACCGCGAAGGTCCACTCGGCGTCGGTCGGCAGGCGCTTGCCCGCCCACTTGCAGAACGCGGCGGCCTGGACGCGCGACACGCAGTTGATCGGGTGGTCCGCGCGGCCCTCCCGGTGCAGGTTGCACAGCCACTCCCTCCGCAGCGGATCGTCCGCGCGGTAGCCGGTGCCGCGCTTGCGGGTGGTCGTGCACGCGCCCGCCGTCACGCACGCCGCGTAGAGTCGCACCGGCACCTCGGTGCGATCGAGCAGGAAGCGCGGCGCCTCTCGGGGTACCGGCACCACGTCGGCGAGCAGCGCGCGCAGATCGGGCCCACTCGCGCTCGCGGTCGCCGTGACCTTCGGCGTGGCCGACGGGGCGGCCCTGGGTGGGTCCGCGGCCACCGGTTCGCTCTCCACCGGGACGGCGCTGTTGGTCGGCGCGACGGCGAGGGTTGCCGTGGCGCGGCGCGCGAGCAGCGCCTCTCCCGAGAACGCGGCGACGACGAGGCCGAGGCAGGCCGCGGCCACGATCTTGGGATCGGCGGGGGCGCGTCGCGGCTCGCGCGGGGCTTCGACCGGGGCGAACGAGAAGCGAGGCAGAGCGCGGGGTGGGCCCCCGGGCTCGGGCGACGAGAGCACCGCCTCACCGAGGGCCGCGTACGCGGTGGCGGCGTCGGGGTAGCGGGCGTCGGGATCCACGGCGAGCATGCGCGCGAGGACGGCGTCGATCGCCGTCGCGACCGGCGAGCCCGCGGCGCGCAGCGAAGGCCGGGTCCGACGATCGAGGAGCGCGGCGCATCGGTCGCCGGGCTGCAGGCCTTCGTAGGGCGCGCTGCCCCGGACGAGCAGGAAGAACACCGCGCCGAGCGCGAACACGTCGGTGCGTGGGCCGACCGCGCCGAGGCGGGCCTCGAGCTGCTCGGGGGCCGCGAACAGCGGGTCGACGGCAACCAGGCCGAGCGCGACCCGCGGACCGTCGACGAGGGTGCGCTCGCCTAGGCTCGCCGGCGAGAACGCACCGTGCCATCGCCCCGCGGCGTGCAGCGCGCCGAGCTCGGCCGCAGCGGCGCGCAGGTGGGCCCAGGCTTCGGCGGGGCTGCGCGGCCCACCAAGGGGTTCTGACGAACGCAGGGGCTCGGTGAGCCAGAGGTGCGCGCCGTCGTCGCAGGTGAGGGCGCCGACGCGGAGGCCTTCCGGAAGCCCGCGGCGCGCTCGCTCGACGGCGTCCCTCGGATCTCCTTGCAGCGGTGCCTGGGCGACGGTGAGGCGGAGCTCCCGGCCGTGGAGGCGCGCGCGGTAGGTCACGGCGCATCCGTCCAGGGTCAGCAGCGCCCGCACCTCGGCCTCGCCGCAATGGCCGGGGAAGAGCGCGCGGACGGACGAGGGCACGGGGGGCGAGCATAACGCCCCGACCTCCGGTTATCCTCCCCCCAGCAGGCGAAGGGGGGCTCGGATGAGTGACTCGGTCGAACGGCTCGAGCATCGCGGGATCGACAAGAAAGAGGACGACGCCCTGGTCGAGGAGGCCCACGCCCACCTCGCCAAGAGCGGTCCGCTGCAGCTCGTCGCCGAGTTGCTGATCAAGCTCCGCGGGCTGCAGCTCCCGTTCTGGACCCCGGAGCAGAACCGGGTCGCCTGGCGCGCGGCGCACCGCATGCAGTGGCTCGAGCAGCGCCCGGACCTGCGTCAGCAGATCACGACCAAGCTCACCGGCCTCGCGCCCAAGGCCGCGCGCCGCCTGAGCTCGGAGCTGCAGGCGAGCCTCGTCGACACGTCGATCGACGCGGGCGACATCGACGTCGCGCAGTTCGACGAGGCCTTCGCGCCACCGGACCTGGTGGTCTACGGGCCCGTGCGCGAGTTCTGGAAGAGCTTCCGCGCGAGCATGCCCTGGGACCAGGACTCGCCCGTGCACCAGGAGCTCGTCGCCTGGCTGCTCGGCGCGCTGCTCGCCGATCGATCGCTCCTGCTCGACGGGCTCGTGCGTCGCACGCCGATCCTCACCGCCTGGCAGGTGCGCTCCGCGATCGAGGACCGCGTGTGGCACACGCACCTGCCCGTCGAGGTCCGCGTCGCGATCGACCGCGCCCGCTTCGCCCGGGAGCGCGACCAGCCCGGCCAGCCGTTCCACGCTCGCGACGACTTCGAGATCGCGACGCCGGCCGTGATCACCCAGCACATCCCGCTGGCGGTGATCCTCCCGGTGATGGACGTCGCCGAGCGGGCGATGCGCTTCGATCCACCCACGCCCGCGGTCGAGACGACCAACGGCGCGGCCGCGGAGCCCCCAGCCGCGCCCGCCGTGGAGGTGCCCGTCTCGCACAAGTCTCTCGACGCCACGGCGGTGACCCCGGCGCTGATCGCCCCCGAGGGCGCGGTGCCCACGGTCGCCGCCGAAGAGGAGGCGCCGCGGACGATCGGCGGCCAGATGCGCCGCGGGACCATCCGCAACATGAGCGCGCCGCCCGTCGGTCTGCCGCCGAGCTCGCAGCCCTGGGACCCGGCGCCGGCGGTCGCGACGATGACGCCCCGGCCGGACGACTGGAGCGCGGCCGACGCCCACGACCCGACCTCGGTGAAGAAGCGCCCGGACTCGGGCGACGGGTGGCCGGCGGGAGGCGAGGCCGCGCCTTCGCCGAAGCCGCTGCCGCGCACGACGCAGATGAGCGTGGACGGCGGCCGCAAGCGGAAGTGACGGCGGTCTAGCCGTCGGCAGGCGTGACGTCGCCCGGGGCGTCGAGCGGGACGTCGCCCGTGGCGTCGCCCGTGGCATCGCGCGTGGCGTCGAGGGCGTCGGCATCCCCGCCGTCGCTCGCGTCCTCGCGCGTCTCGGGGAGCGCGTCGACCGGGCCGGAGTCCAGGAGCTCCGAATCGGGGAGGACCATCAGGCAGGCCTCCGGGGCGACCTCCGTGTCCTCCAGGCTCGTGAGCAGACACGGCTGCGCCTGGCTCTCGTCGCCGCAGCCCGCGAGCCCCGCGCCCGCGAGGGCCACGGCGCAGAAGCGCGCGCGCCGCCGCAGGATCGTCTCGCGCGCGGACATCAGAGGGTCTCGAGGTAGCGCACGAGGTCGGCGCGCGCGCCCGGCCCGAGCGGCACGATGTTGCCGTGCTTGCCGAGCATGCCGCAGCCGTCGAGGGTGGCGGCGAGCGTGGTCGCGCAGCCGTTGTGCAGCCACGGTCCGCGGAAGGCGACGCCGCGCAGCCACGGCACCTGGATGGCCTGGTCGGTCAGCGTGACCGTGGTGTTGTTGGTGGTGAGCGCACCGGAGTGGCAGCTCGTGCAGCCCTGCGCGGCGCCCTCGAACAGCTCCTTGCCACGCGCGACCGAGGCCGCGTCCGTGGGCTTGCCGTGGGCCACCGGCGCGATCGACTCGACCCACGCCGCCGTGGCCTGGATCACCGGCAACGGCTGCATCCCGCCGAGCATGCGCTTGCCGTAGCCGGTGTCCATGATCGCGACGAAGTCGCCCATCGCGCCGTCCCAGTGGAACGGCGCGGTCGCGAGGATGGCCCCGCGCAGCGACTGGGTGCGCCGGCCGCCGCTCTTCTCGAACTGCCAGACGAGCCCGTCGTCCGCGCCCTCGGGGTGACACGAGGCGCACGCGAGCGAGGCGCTGACCGTGGCCGAGTGGAACACCTGGTGCCCCGTGTCGAACGCGCTCTCGCCCCCGAGCGACAGCGCCACGCCGTCGATCACGAGCGCCGACGGCTCGCGTGTCTGCACCACGAGGTGGCCGCTCGGCGTGAGGTCGATCGCGATGGCCTCGCCCGCGTCGATGCGCCCGCCCTCGAACACGATCGGGCACCCCACGCCCTTGTCGGGGGTGTTCGGCACCTTGAACAGCTGGGCGCCGCCGCGCTTGGCCGCGCCCGGCGCGATCACGAGCGTGCTCTTGCCGTCGAGCGATTCGGCGAGGTCGACCGGGACCACGGCGCCCGCGATGGCCGCGGTGCTGGTGGGCTCCTTGCCGGGCTCGAAGGTCGTGACGACGGTCTGCACCGGCGGACACGGGCCGCCGTACGCGCCCTTGGGCTCCTCGGTGATGGGGGCCATCGTGGAGCGCTGGTGCAGGACGTAGAACCCACCCGCGCGGCGGGGCCGCAGGCGCGCCGCGGTGTTGGCCGTGAGCTTCACGGTGACCGGCTTGCGCGTCGTGACGACGAGGCTCGTGCGGTCGACCTCGAGGAGCTCGGCGGCGCGGTGGCGGGTGACGTAGACCTTGCCTTCGTCGACGGCGACGTCGCGCAGGTCGTCGGCGATGCGGTTCACGACGCGGGTGCCGGCGCCGAGCGGCTCGAACACGAGCTCTCCGCCGAGGCAGGCGACGAACAGCGCGTCGAGCTTGGGGTCGAAGGCGAGGCCGCGCGGCGCCGCGCAGAGCTCTCGACGGGCCGTCACGGCGTGGGAGGCGAGATCGATGGCAGCGACGACGCCCGTGCCGCGCAGGACCACGTGGACGACGCCGTGGCTGTCCTCGACGAGGCGGCCGGGCTCGCTCTTCGGATCGAGCGCCACGGTGAAGAGCACCTTGCGCGTGGTGACGTCGACGGCGACCACGCGGTCGCGGTCCGGGTCGCTCGCCAAGACCGTGTGTCCGTCGTGAGTGACGAGCAGGGTTCCGCCACTGATGGGGGGAGGCTTGATCGGTTTGGAGACCACGGGTGAGAAGTCGAGGATCTTGCCCGGGTCGGTGCCGCTCGGGTCCAGCGGAGGCAAGGTGGGATCCGTCCCCGTGTCCGTCGGCAGCGACCAGCCCGCGTCGTCCAGCTCGCCGGTGTCCTGCGGGCCGCCGTCGCCGTCGGCGTAGTACGGTATGTAGGCGTGTCCGCACCCCATCCACGACGCCGCAGCGATCCAAAGGGCGACGAGCCTTCGCATCGCGAGAGTGTGCGGGACGCTCGATGAACCTGCAATCACTTGCTACTGTCTGCGGATGTCTTGGACGCATTCGAAGGTCACGGCGGCGATCGGGTTCGTCGGATTCTTCGTGCTTGCGTCCGGCTCGGCCACCCAAGGTTGCGCCACGACAACCCCGCCCGAGCCCGCGGACGATGCGCGCTCGGACAGCGCGATCGCGGACACGACGGCAGACAGCGCCACCGACAGCGGCGCCCTCGACACGGGTGCCGATGCCGACGCGACGGACGGCCGCCTCGACGGCGGCAACTTCGAGGCCGGATCGCCGCCCGACGCGGGGCCGCTGCCCGAGGTGGGGTGCGCGGTCGACGCCGCGGCGACGGACGCCGACGGCGGCGAGGTGTGCCCGCTGCCGAGGGCCACGTGCGTCGGCAACTGGATCGTCTCTTATGTGAGCAGCGTCTGCGTCGACGGCGCGTGCACGTTCGTGCGCGTGCTCAAGGACTGCGCGGAGGAGGGCGGTAGCTTCTGTTCGCTCACCTCGGACGGGGCGACGTGTCGGTTCGCGACGGGGGGCAAGTAGGGTCGTCCGCGAACCACGCGCCCAGCAGGGCGACCATCACCCACCCGAACACGTCGGGGTGCATCGCCACCTCGAACACGCCGTGCATCGCGCAGGCGACGGCGATGCCCAGGAACCGCGTGCGACGCGAGAAGAGCAGGAAGGGGAGGGCGAGCTCGAGGAGCGCCACCGACCACGCCGCGGCCATCGCGCGCGCGGGCGTGCGCAGCGCGAGGTCCGCGACCCAGCCCTCGGCGTACCCGTTCGCGCGGAGTGCGGTGAGCGTCCGTCCCGCGAGCCAGTCGGGGCGCAGCTTCGCGAGACCGCTCCACAGGTAGACGGAGGCGGAGAACCCGCGGAGCAGCCAGAGGCTCGAGCGCGGCGCGCGCGCCTTCGCAGGGACGATCGCGACCGCGGCCACCGCGTCGGTGCACGCGAGCAGGAGCACCGCCGTGTAGAGGACGTGCAGCGTGAAGATGAGCGAGAACGGCTCCTGGGCGTAGACCAGGTACGCCGCGATCGCCGCCACGATCCCGGCCGGCCGCGCGAACACGCCGAGCACGAACAGCACGCCCGCGAGCGTGCGCACCAGGATCAGGGCCTTGATGACCGCCGCGGGCAGCACGAGCCCGAAGACCGCGGCCTCGAGGCGCCCCTCCACCGGCCAGCCGAGGAGCGGACCGCCATGGTTCGCGTAGAGCCCGGGCAGGGCGTGGATCAACGGCGTCGTGCGCACCAGGAAGATCGCGCCGACGATCACCCGCACCCGACCGAGCGTGCTCAGCGTGGACACGTGACGCTCGCGAGGGTCGGGGTCTCGGCGGTCGACGGCCGACGGGTCCACACGGTGACGCGGACGCGCGCGTGGCCACCGAGCGCACAAACCCGACGCGCGATCGCGCCGAGCTGGCGGAGCGGCTCCCGCGCCACCGGGCCCGTGCGCCAGTGCTCCGCGCCGGCGAGGAAGACGCCCGCGCCCCCCTTGAGCTGGCTCGCGACCCAGGTGGGGGCGATCCTGGTCTCTCGGCCACTGGCGTCGAAGCCGACGATGTCGACCCGGGTCTCCTCGAGCTCCGAGAACATCGTGTAGGCGAGGCGCCCGGACCCATCGAGCCAGGACAGGGCGGGGAGGGCGAGGCAGACCACCACGGCCAGCGCGACGTGGAGCCCGACCCACCTCGACGCCGGTTCACGCACCCCGCGAGCCTACCGGACGGTTCCCCTGTCGCAACGGACCACGTATGCTGGGTCGAATGCGTCGCCTGCGTCTGTGGTCCGCCGAGGTGTTCGTCCTCGCGGCCGCGACCACTCTCGCCTCGTTCAGCGCTTCGGTCGCCCTCGCGGGCCCCATCAAGTCCGCGCAGGAGAAGACCCTCCCGTCCGCCGGCGGCGCCAAGAAAGAGGTCGCCAAGAAGGCCGACGACGGCGGTCCGCCGATCAAGGGTATCGAGCGCCTCCCGCCCGACCTGCGCCCGCAGGCGCGCGCCATCATGGCCAAGCGGCTCAAGGAGGACGTCGAGAAGATCGGCAAGCTCCGCGACCAGGCCGAGAAGCTCCTCGAGGACTTCATCAAGGACGAGCCGGTGGGCTCGCCCGACCTGCCCGAGGCGCTGCTCAAGCTCGCCGAGATCAAGTGGGAGAAGGCGCGCGAGAAGTACCTGCTCGACTTCGCCGCGTGGGAGGCCAAGGCCCCGCCCAAGGGCGCCGCGCCCAAGCTCGACCTCGGCCCCGCGCGCGCGCTCGTGTCGCGCGTCATCAAGGAGTACCCGGGGTACCCGCAGTACGATCTCGCGCTCTACGTGGACGGCGCGCTGGCCGGCGAGGAGGGCAAGGACAAGGAGGCCCTCGCCGACTTCGAGATCATCCTCCAGAAGTACCCGAACAGCCGCTTCGCGCCCGACGCGCACATGGCCAAGGGCGAGGCCGCGTTCAACGAGAAGGCCGACTGGAAGCTCGCGCTCGCCGAGTACGAAGAGGTGCTCAAGCACCCGGAGAGCGATCTCTACGGCCTCGCCATGTTCAAGAGCGCGTGGTGCCTGTGGAAGCTCGGCAAGGAGGAGGAGGCCGCCAAGCGCTTCACCAAGGTGCTCGAGCTCACGAGCCAGAAGAAGGGCGGCAACATCAGCCAGCGCAAGGACCTCGAGTCGCTCGAGGACGAGGCGCTCAAGGCCCTGGTCGACGTCTTCATCGCCGACGAGAAGACGAGCGCGCAGGACGTCTACGTGTTCTTGCAGAAGATCGGCGGCGAGAAGTTCGCCGGCAAGATCATGCGCAAGCTCGCGGTCGCCTACGAGGAGAACGGCCGCTACAAGAAGGCCGCCGAGGCCTACGAGCTCCTGCGCAAGATCGAGCCCACGAGCCCCGACGGCACCCAGCACGTGATCGCCATCGCGCACGCCTGGCGCACCGAGGGCGACGACGCCAAGACGCTCGCCACCTACCAGCGCCTGCTCGACGACCACCTCCCGAGCGAGGTGCCGACGCTGCCCGCCGGCGACAAGCCTCCGGTCGGCGGCCTGAAGCCGTCGCCCGCCACCTGGACCAAGACCCAGCTCGACCCGAAGGCGGTCGAGCAGTCGGTCAAGGACGTCGAGAAGGACCTCCGCAACGCGGCGACCGAGGTGCACGCGCACGCGCAGGCCACCAAGAACCCCGAGGAGTTCCGCCTCGCCAAGAAGCTCTACCACCTCTACCTCACGCGCTTCCGCAGCAACCCGAACGCGTACGACGTCCTCTTCTACGTCGCCGAGATCGAGTACCACCGGCTCGGCGAGGACAGCGAGGCCGCCCGCGACTACCTCGCCTGCGCGAAGATGAACCCCAAGGGGGGGCTCTCGCGCGACGCGCTGTTCAACGCGCTCTCCGCGCTCGAGCGCCTGCGCGAGAAGGAGCTCGCGGCGGGCAAGGGCAAGGCCGGCGAGGAGACCGAGACCGACAAGCGTTTCGCCGAGGCGCTCGCGTTCTACGCGGCCACCTACCCGAACGACCCGGAGATCCCCGGGTTCCTCCTGAACCAGGGCATCACCTACTACGACCACAAGGTCTACGACCCGGCGATCAAGATCTTCGGCGAGCTGCTCACGCGCTACCCGAACAGCCCGGAGGCCAAGGCCGCCGGCAACCGCATGATCGACTCGCTCGTCCACGCCAAGGACTACGCGAACGTCGAGAACTGGTGCCGCAAGCTCAAGACGCTCCCGGCGTACGCCGACAGCGCGTCGCAGAAGAACCTCGACGGCCTGATCGTGACCTCGATGTTCAAGCAGGGCGAGACCCTCGGCGACAAGAAGGACCACGTCGGCGCCGCAAACGCCTACCTGCGGGCGGCCAAGGAGTTCCCCAAGGACGAGCGCGCGGCCAAGGCCTGCGTCAACGCGGTGGCCGCGGCGCGCACGGCGGGCGAGCTCGGCATCGCCCAGGCCGCGGCGGAGCTCGCCGCCAAGGACCACGCGGGCAAGCCCGAGGCAGCGCAGGCGCTGTGGCTCACGGCGGAAGCGTTCTCGGGCGCGGGTCTCCTCGCCGAGGCTGCCGGCTTCGACGAGAAGCTGGTCGAGAAGTACCCGAAGGACAAGAACGCCAAGGACGCGGCCTACAACGCGGTCGTGTCGCGGGTGGCGCTCGGCCACTACGACCAGGCGGTCAAGGACGCCGACGTCTACCTCAAGCAGTTCGGCACGGTGAACCAGGACGACGCCGACGAGGTCACCTTCTTGCTCGGGCAGGCCCACGAGAAGGCCAAGAAGTACCCGGAGGCGGCGAAGGTCTACGCGAACTACATCGGCCGCGCGAAGAACCTCGACCACAAGGTGGAGGCCTACGTGCGCCTCGCCCAGGTGCACATCGCGCAGAAGAACGACAAGGCGGCGGACGAGTCGCTGAAGGCCGCGGTCACGCTCGGCACGCAGAAGTGGAAGATCCTCAAGGAGGGCCGCGTGCACGCCGCGCACGCGCGCTACCTGCAGGGCGAGCGCCTGGTGGCGCAGTACGACCTCATCACGCTCGACGCGTCGGGCGACGAGCTGAAGAAGCGCCTCGACAAGAAGAAGAACCTGCTCAAGGAAGCGGGCACGGTGTTCGCGGACTGCGCGAAGATGGGCGCCGGCGAGTGGACGACGGCCGCCCTCTACCGCATCGGGTACATCTTCGAGGGCTTCGCCAACGCGCTCAAGAGCGTGAAGCCGCCGGCGACCTCCTCGCCGGAGGAGCAGGAGAAGTTCCACGAGATCGTCGACCCGATCGCCACCCAGTTCTCGGAGAAGGCCATCGACGCCTACGAGGGCGGCTGGAAGAAGGCGGTGGAGCTCAAGATCTTCAACAAGTGGACGGCGGAGATGCGCTCCGCGCTCGCCCGGTTGAACGACGTGGAGTACCCGGCCTTGAAGGAGGTCGGTCTCGAGGTGCGCAGCAACGGGCCGGCCCCGCTGCCGGACGTGATCGACGCCCCGCTGGTGGGGGCGAAGAAGTAGACGTGTAGCGCGCTTGAGCTGGGCTAGCCTTCGGGCTGAAGGATGCCGCGGTAGCGCATGATCGGTCGAATCGAGCCTTGGTTGGGCTACGCTGTTGTTGGGACCCGATGACGCTTCGACCAGCCCGCCCCGCGAACGAAGGAGGTACGCCGACCGCGGACCTGCCGTTCCAACGTCTCGAATCACAAGCACCATCCGGAGCACAAATCCTTGGACAGCAGTCCCGCGTGACGAGTTTCGAGTCGTCACGGCAGGTTCGAGAGGTGTCGTTTCGGACACTGCTTCCAGCAGCCACATACGGCGAGCGAGGAACACACTTCATCCATCCTTACCCGGGTAAGCTCATCGCTCACATCCCACGGTTCTTTCTCGACCCAGAGCGCTGTGGCAAGAATCTACAGGTGCTCGACCCGTTTTGCGGCTCAGGAACCACGCTGCTTGAGGCCGCAATGGTTGGGCACAAGGCAACGGGAATCGACGTCAACCCGCTGGCAGTTCTTCTAGCCCGAGCGAAGTGCGTAGTATTGGACCCCGAGCGATTGCTCGCGCTAGGTGCAACAATTGTTTCTCGCTCACGAAGGCCTCGGGCAGAACCGACACAGGCTCCTGATCTTCCGAACATTTCGCTCTGGTTCTCGCCGAATGCCATCGCTTGTCTAGGGAGGCTGCGGGGCGAAATTGAGCCGTTTCGATCGAGCGTGTACTGGCCGGCACTTGCCCTCGCTTTCTCGCTCGCAGTGCGTGCCGTTAGCTACGCCGATCCTTCAGTGCCTGTGCCTGTCAGAGTTCGGTCGGAGAAGGCGCGGTCAGAAGCGTTGGCGAAGCGTTTCAGGGGGGTCGAGAAGCGCGCGAAGCTTGGCGATGCAATTGGAGAGTTTGCCGCTGCAATAGCAAGAATTGCGAGACGCTACGGTCGTTTGTTGCAGCTTGTGCCAACCCGACGACTACAAGCGAAGGTATATCAACATGACGCGCGCAACGGCCTGCCCGCGACCGTCCGTGCCCGTGGCCCCTTTGACTTGGCAATTACCTCGCCACCCTACTGCGCTGCCCAGAAGTACGTGCGCTCAACAAGTCTATCTTTGGCCTGGCTCAACCTAGCAGAAGGCCCTGCTCTGGCCGGTCTTGAGCAGCAGACAATTGGACGCGAGCACGTTCATCGGGCCAAGATTCCGCACGAAGCGTTTCCTGCGCTCCTGGCCCCTGTCCTCGAAGAAATCGAAGAGAGGAATCCGACCCGCCACGCAATCGCAGTGACCTACGCAAGTGAAATGCGGAAGGCACTACGCCATACCGTCGACGCGCTTGCCAAGGATGGGAAGCTACTGATGGTTGTGAGCGACAATCAAGTCGCTGGGGTGCACTTTCCGATAGCAGCGCTACTCACCGAGTTCCTTGAGGAGAGCGGGATGGTGCTTGATCAGGCGCTGCGAGATCGCATTCATTCGAGGGGTCTTTTACTTAGGCGGCGCGCAGACGCTGGTGTAATCACACATGAATTTGTTTTGACATTTCGCAGGGCATCCTAGTGACCATGAGCGCCAGTAGTAGCTTGGCTCATTCATGGGATGAGCTAATGGATGTAGTCAAAATTCTTTGTCGCCACGTATGGGAAGGTCGTGTCGACAACGCATCGATCAATGCGTGGCTCGACAACTTCTCGTCCGACGACAAGATAGCGGCCCTACACCTGCTCGCGCACTTCACCTTCTTTGGTCAGCGGGAAATGCGGAGCTTGCTGCAGGCAGCCTATCGCGACCTGTTTCGCACGCCGCTCGTTCAGCAGATTCGCAATCAAAATGCCGGAACACTTCATGCGGGCACAATAGAAAGCGCATTCAAAGCCGAGCTTGCGGCCACGCGTTTCCTTGGAATCGGAAATCCCTCCGAGAGCGGCACCCATCTTCTGTACTACTTTCGTCAGGAAAATCGTCTTCAGGCTAATCAGTTCATCAATGTGCACCAAATATTCGGTCGGTCCTCTGGACGTTCGGTTCTCCGAGACTCGGCAATTAGAAGGTACGTGTTTATCGACGACTTCTGCGGATCTGGAACGCAAGCCATTGACTACTCGAGAAATGTTGTGGAGGAGGTCCTGGCGCTCAATGCGGCGCTGGAGGTCTTCTACTTTCCAATTGTCGGGGTGAGCAAAGGTCTGCAGCGAATCCGTCGAAAGACAAGATTTACACGAGTAGATTCTGTCTTTTCATTGGATCAGTCATTTAAGGCATTTCACCGGCGATCGCGATACTTCCTTCCGACGGAACAAGTCGCAAAGACACTTGCGCTACAGGTGATGCGACAGGCGGGACGTCGTCTATTTCCAGGTCATCCGCTCGGCTACAAAGATGGACAGTTATTATTGGGGTTTTCACACAACGTCCCGGACAATTCGCTGCCAGCATTGTGGGCTGACGAACCAGACTGGACCCCAATCTTCAAGAGGTACCCGAAGGAGTAGCGATGGTACGGCCCGCACTCACACCAAATCCGTTCGCGGTTACCCGAGCGATGGACTTCACCGATGTCCAGATCGTTCACCAGTGGGTCGACCTGCCAAGCAGTGGTGGCGGATTTCGCACGCTCGCCAAGCCAGACTCGGCCATGCCGATGATTCTGGTCGGAGGGAAGGGCAGTGGAAAGACGCATCTGATGCGATATCTCTCGACGGCCGTTCAGCTCTCCTCTGGGAGGTCTGCGCCGGACATCTTGAGCGACGGCGTGCTGGGAATCTATGTCAGAGGCGGAGGTCTAAACGCCAGCCGTTTCAGCGGAAAGGGCTTCTCAGCAGACACATGGTTCTCGCTATTCCAGTTCTACTTCGATTTGACGCTGGCCGAGGCCTGCATTCGAACTGTGCGCGATGTTCTCGATATCGTCGGGCGCAACCCTCAAGACGAAGCACTCGCTTGCCGCCAGATACTCGGACTCTTCGATCGAGAGATAGGCGACGCCGATTCATTTCAAAGCCTACTCGCTCGCATTGCCCAGACAAGGCGAGCGATTGACATGGCGGTAAACAACTGTGCGATCACTCGCGAACTTCCTGTATCCATATACGCAACACCTGGCACCCTCGTATCAGGAGTACCTCGCTGCATTGCGCAGCATATGCCGCTATTGTCAAAGACGCTATTTGTCTATTTGTTTGATGAGCTAGAGAATCTGAACGAAATGCAGCAGGTTCACGTAAACTCGCTCGTGCGCGAAAATGAGCCGCCGTGTTCAATCAAGGTTGGCGCCCGCCTCTATGGTCTGCGTACGACACTAACGCTTAGCGCCGGCGAGGAAGTCAAAGAAGGCTCTGAGTATGAACTGGTACTCCTGGACGACCATTTTCGCGCGATGGGCGACAAGACATACCGAGAGTTTGCTGCAGATCTCTGCTTGCAGCGGGTTCGAACTGCTGGGCTCGCGATTCCAGTAGCTGCCAGTCGCGAGTGGCTTTCTGCTCAGTTCGAGCCCGAAGCTTCATCAGCACTTGGAGACACCGAAACGGCACACGTGAAGCAAGCAGCTGAGAGACCTTGGCTTGAGCGGCTTCGCGCAAACCTACTCGACGCGGCGCGTCGTGGCTGGATTGACGCAGAAGACGTGGCCAGGGTTGTCGAAACGATTTCTTGCGCAGATCATCCGCTTGTGGAGCGTGTCTCGATCCACGTACTTTACCAAGAGTGGACGAAGCGCAGTGGCATTGTTGTTGCGTCTGAACGAATCGCTGAGGCACGTCGGCGCTTTCTCGAAGGTGAACAGGGGACGTTTCAGCAGTCATTTGAGCACTGGCGGGGTGACATGTTGGCGCAGATACTCCGAGACACTCAGCGCCCGCAGAGATACGCTGGATGGGACACGCTGGTTCGGCTCTCCCATGGATTTCCGAGGCACCTTCTCGTTTTGATGAAGCTAGTGTGGGACTGGTCCGAATTTCGGGGCGAGCGCCCCCTTGCGGGTGGCACAATCTCGTTGGAATCGCAGCGTTTGGGCGTTCGGGACGCGACGGAGTGGTTCTTTCGCGACGCGCGAATGGCCGGAGAAGAGGGAGATGCTCTCATTGGATCTGTGTCCAAGTTAGGGGAGTTGCTTCGAGCTGTGCGGTACGCTGAGAAGCCATCTGAGGTTAGCGTTTGTGCCGTCAGCATCGACGCAAGCTCGCTTCCGCCGGCCAGTCGACGAATGCTCGAATTGGCCCAGAAATGGTCACTCCTGACCGCAATCGACGGGGGTCGGCCAGACAAGAATTCAATGAGGGTTGACATGAAGCTGCAGTTGCATCCGCTTCTGTGTCCAAGATGGAGTCTTCCAATTGCAAGGCGTGGGGTCTTGAATTTGACTACCGCCGAGGCGGTTGCTGTATTCGAAGGTGGGCGCGATGGCGATTTCGGTAGGGTGGTTGCGCAGAAGACGCTCAGGATGAATGGGCCGTTTAGCGCAAAGGGTCGCTCAGATGCGCAGAGCCTTCTGTTTGACGACGGCGATGAATAGCTGCCCGAGTGATGTCGATGGAAAGCAACTACTCGTACTTCTCAAGACGTCTGTTATCGTTTCGTGAGCTTCGCGCTCAACCGGAGGCGGACGTTCTGGTTAGTGCGTTCAACTCGAGTCATCGGGTTCTGGCTGTGGCCGGAGCCACGAGTGCCAAGAGGAAGATCTGGGCTGTTCACTCTGAATACGCGTACTCCGCCGACGAGCTGCCGCGTGGAGCCGTCATCACGGGCACAGCAGCCGATGAGTCTGCATTTGTTCGGGCCATACTGGATGCAGTTCAGGCTGTTTCGCCTCTTAACTCAGTGCGATTGATCGTCGACATAACTGGATTCATGCGACCGGAGCTGGTTTTTCTTGTTCGGATGCTGGCGGTTAGTGACGTTGGTGAGGTTAGGTTCTTGTATGCGGAGCCCGAGCGCTACCAGAACAAGGGTTGGACGCGATTCTCGCACGGAGCGGTGAGTGTCGTTCGGCAAGTGCTTGGCTGCGAGGGACTCCACGAGCCAACGCTTGATAGAGAGGTGCTGCTGATAGGCACCGGCTATGACGATGGATTGATGAGCGCTGTCGCGGAGCACAAGCCTCATGCGCAGATGGCTCTAGTCATGGGCATGCCGCCATTGGCGCCGGACATGTATCAAGAGAACGTGTGGCGCGTCAGTCGTTCGGCCGAGTCCATCGGCTCGACAGCGCTCCATCCGGGCGCACAGACTGTGTTTGCCCCTGCAAACGATCCGTTTGTGACCGCTGACGTGGTCTCGGGCTATGTTGCAGCCAATGGCCGTTCGGCCAACGTCTACATCTCGCCGCTCGGGACGAAAGTGCAGACGCTTGGATTCGCTCTGTACTACGCCGCTGAGTGCGTCGGGCGAGATGTGCCCGTAAGCGTCTTGCTCCCGTTTGCGGCGCAATATGAACGCGAGACGAGTACCGGCATCGGTCGAATCTGGAGCTTTGACGTCGACTTCAGTCGGCTGGCCCAAGTCGCGGCGACGAGTACCTGAGGTGCTCGACCCCTGCAAGGACCGGTCTTGCAGGGTGTTGAAACTCGGCGCGCCGCAGGCGGAGCTCTTCGCCGGGACGATTTCGTATCAGACGGTGGACCCAATCGCATCGAAGATGACTCGGCGAAGCTGTTGGACCCGCGCCGACACCGTTTTTGACCCTGCTAATAGAGCAATCCGGCGATCGAGTCGTTCACGATGGACTCGATCCGCTCCAGGAGGAACGTCGCGAAACCCTTCGCGGAGGAGAACGTCTCGTCGCCGAGATCGCTCTCGAGCGCGATCGCGCCGGTCGCGAGGTCGAGCACCGCCGTGTCGTCGTGCGCGCTGCCCACGTAGAGCTCGAGCGCGCCGTCGACCGCGCCCTCCAAGGTGAACTCGAAGTCGAACGTCCTCGCCACGGCGGCAGCGTTCTCGAAGTGCACGCGCAGGCGGAACCCGGCCGACTGGCGCGCGAGCTCGTCCCAGGGGGCGGGCAGCGCGTCCGAGGCGGCGGGCGCCTTGATCTCGAGCTCACACGAAGCGACCGCGAGGTTGCACGCCTGCCCGGCCTTCTCGAGGGTCGTGGGGACCTGGCGGAGCTTCGCGAGCCAAGGGGTCCATTCCATGGGCGGGAGAGGAGCACGGCGGAGCCGGGGACACCGCCGCGTTCGCGCGCTGCGCTTCACGAGGTGTGCAGGCCATTGCACGGTCTACGGCAGGATTCTGGGGATTTTGGCTGGTTTCTCCTGGCACTCGTCCTGCTGATTCCTCCGCATGATCGCGATCCTGACGGCTCTGGCGCTCTCCGCCGACGACGGCAGCCGACTCGACCTTCGGCTCGGTGCGACGATTGGTACGGCACGCGAGAGCGACGCAGACTCCGGCAGCTTCGCCTATGGTCTGGCGCTGCTCGGACGTCACCGATGGATCGCCCTCGGGGGCTTCGCGGAGTTCACCTCGAACCGAGCCGCCGCTGCCTTCGCGGCCGGGCTCTCGATCCGGCCTCATCCGAGCGTCGCCCTCGACGCCCTCGGTGTGGTGGGCGCCCGCGAGTACTTCCAGCGGTGGGAAACGGGGTTCGCCGGCGTGAAGATCGGCGCGGGCTATCAGGCCGCGGGGTTCTACGGCGGCGTCTGGCTGGGGTGGGACGCGGACTTCGAGCGCGACAAGACGTTCTCCTTCAGTACGGAGGAGAGCTGCTGGATCAGCTGCGATCCGGGGAAGAGCACGCGCAAGGTGACGAGGAACGTCCACGTCGGCGGCGCGTCGCTGAACCTCTCACTGATGGCGGGGCTGCGCTTTGGTTGAGCCTCAGAACCAGCCGACCAGCCCGCCCGCCGCGCCGAACTGGTTCAGCTTCCGGCTGCCGCTGGCCTCGACGCCGATGTCCGCCGTGGGGGTCAGCGAGAAGCCGAACGAGCCGGCGATGCGGAAGACGAACTGCGCCTCGAGGGCGACGGCGAGGACGTGCTCGGAGTCGCTGTCGGAGCCGAACCTCACGTAGGTCATGCCGACCCGCGGCCAGAACGTCGCGCCCTCGCTGAGCGGGAGGGCGACGCCCACTCGCGGGGTCACGGAGAGGATGTGGGTGGCGCTGGACGAGTTTTGTGAGAACTGGCCGAACGTGCCGGCGATGCCGATGCTGAAGCGCTCCCCTGCGAAGTAATCGATGCCCAGCCGGGGGATCGCGTAGGGCGCGACCACAGCCTCCACCCCGGTGGCCCCGAACATGCTGAACGACGTGTAGCCTTCGCTGCGGTTCTCCTGCTTGGCGTACTGGAGGCCGAAGGCGCGCTCGGCACCCAGCGTGACCTGGCCCGCCTGGCCGAGCGGCTCAGCGCCGGCGGAGAAAGGGACGAGGAGCAGGAGACCGACCAAACCTGCCAGTAGATGTCGCTTCATGGTCGGGCGCACAGCACGAAGCACGCCATGGTCCTCGAGCAGAGCGCGAGCGTGCGCCGCTCACGGCGGCAGGACACGACCTTGCGCGAGTCGGCACATGAGCTGCTAGCGCGGCGCCCGATGCAATCCCGCTGGACCTTCCTGTTCCTCCTCCTCACGTCGGCGTGCGGCGCGCGCGTCGTCGAGGAAGGCGACCCGATCCCCCCCATCCCCGAAGAGACCTACTGCGCGACCACGGCGAAAGCGTACTGCCCGCTGCTGGTCGACTGCTGTCATGCCGTGAAGTTCGACGCCGAGGTGGCCGCCTGTGAGAAGAACTACGTGAAGTCCTGCGAGGACGATCGTCGTGCCAAGCTGGCAGCGGGCAGCTCGTACGACGCCAAGGCGGCGTCCGCGTGCCTCGCCGCGAAGGTCCGTTACTCGAAGGGATGCGCGG
This sequence comes from uncultured Polyangiales bacterium, assembly GCA_964624885.1. Taxonomy (GTDB): domain Bacteria; phylum Myxococcota_A; class Polyangia; order Polyangiales; family JADJMO01; genus JADJMO01. Next base: position 26,623 of record CAZUZY010000014.1, read on the forward strand.
TCAGGATGGTGCCGGTCTACTCGATGGACGACGAGACCTGGGCGGCCATGACCGTCTGTTCTCAGGTGTGGCAAGGAGCAACACCTCTCGGTGGCGTGTGCTCCGCCGACAGCGAGTGCGCTGGCGCAGGGCCGGGTGTGCAGGTGGGGTGCTACATGGCGCCGACCGCATCGAGTGGCGTGTGCCGGACGCGTAGACGACTCGCCGAGGGGGAGGGGTGTGCCGACGACGCTCTCGACTTCTGCGGCGGCGGCCTGATCTGCGCTCCCAGCGGCGGTGGCGCGCGACGCTGCGTGCGGAGGGGTGCGCTCGGCGAATCGTGCTCGCCGTTCGCGTGGCCGAGCTGCGTCGACGGCCTCACGTGCGACCCTACGACCAACACCTGCGCGCCCCCGCGGCCCGTCGGAGCTGCTTGCGTCGCTCCGCTGATGCGGACCAACGAGCTCGACTCGACCTGCGTCGCGCCCGCCGAGTGCGACAGCGTTCACCGCGTGTGCGTCGAGCCCAGGCCGACGGGAGCCGCGTGTTCCAGCTCGTCGGGGGTCGCGCTGGGCTGCAAGCGGACCGACTACTGCGAGCCCGCGACGCGCAAGTGCGCGCCGAGGAAGCTCGACGGCGAGCCGTGCACCGACGGCGACGAGTGCAGCGGCTGGCGGTGCAGCGCCGGGCGCTGCGTGTCGAACGGCGCCATCGCCGACGCTGAAAGCTGCAAGCTCGCCAAGTGACGCTTGCTCGCCCGAGGGCAGAGGTGTTGCCATCGGCGCATGGGCTTCGCGCGCGAGCTGCGCCGCCTCCGTGACGACCGGTTGCCGCTCGCGCGACGCTGCCTGGCGCTGCTCGCCATGGTGGAGAGCTACGCCTACCTCGCCCAGGTGACCTTCGACAGCGTGCTCTCCCGGCTGCGTCGGCACGGCTTCAGCCCCGGCGTTCCCCACGCGGCGACCGTGCTGCTCCGCGCGGGCGAGGAGCTCGCCGGCGCGCGCGAGACCTTCCTCGTTCGCCTCCGCGCCTTCGAGTCCCAGCGACGGTTGCTCAAGCGCGAGGGTTGCCGCACACCACGTCCCGCCGAGACCCACGCGCTGTGGGACGGGGCCTTCGGAGAGCTGATCCCCCGCCGTCGGCCTCCGCCGGCATCGGTGTTCGTCGTCCCCGATCACCTGCCGAAACCCCCCTTCGCGATCGGGTCACGCGTGTCGGTGGTCCTCTCGGCACGCAACCACACCGCCCGTCGAGGCGAGGTCGTGCGTTGTCTGTGGCACGGGAAGATCGGCGGATGGATGTTCTTCCTCGAGGTGGCAGGGCGCCGAGTGTCGAAGCGCTACTTCGCCGAGGATCTGCGCGCGGACGACGATTGTCTCGCTGGGTGACACAGTCGCCGTCGCAACATTCTCACGCCCGGGGCTCCGGGACGCCGCGGGCCGCTACTCGTTCAAGACCCTGTTCCCCGGGCACTACCTGAACGGCGCGCAGTACCGCCCGGCCCACGTCCCCGTGGACGACGGGGCCGGCAAGAAGGCCACGTACGACTTCGTCCTCGCCTCCGCCTGACGCCGCAGCGAGTGCGCGCGACCGCGCGACGTGCATCCACCGACCTCGAGCGACGCTGCCTTCCTCGGTTCCGCGGCCACGGCACGCGTGATGCGTCGCTCCTTCGATGGCGAAAGGAGTCAGACCATGACCACCCAGACCGCGCAGGCGGGCGGGTCGGCACCGGTGACACCCACGGGGTGCTGTCCCCCCTTCGACCCCGCTCTCTACGACGACCAGGTGGTGACCTGGGACCACAAGCCGTTCGTGAAGGAGCGCGTCCACGCGCTGTTCCACGTCCCGCTCGACATGGGTCGCAAGGTCACCCACGCCATGCGCCTCATCGAGGCCGCGCACGAGAAGGCCGCGCAGAACCTGATGCTGAGCGAGGAGCGCTCGCCGTTCCGCAGCGACCTGTACATCGACGTCCGCGGGCCGGTCCCTGGCGCCGAGATGGTGGAGCTCTCGGGCACCTTCCTCACCAAGGTGTACGAAGGCCCGTACCGCGACGCGCCGAGGTGGTGCGAGGACATGAACCGCCGCGTCGCCGCGCGGGGGCGCACGCTCGAGAAGCTGTACCTCGGCTACACGACTTGCCCGAAGTGCGCCAAGGCCTACGGCAAGAACTACGTCGTCGTGTTCGCGAAGGTGGCCAGCGCCTGAGGGTCCGCGACCGGGGGCAAGAAGGGGGGAGGCTCCACCTTCGTTCCGGCGCATGCCATAGTCCGGCGCGTCATGCCCGCGCTCGTCCTCAAGAACAGCTACTCGAAGTCGCGCGAAGTCTTCACGCCCCTCGATCCCGCGGGCAAGCGCGTGCTCGTCTACAGCTGCGGGCCGACGGTCTACTCGTTCGCGCACATCGGCAACTTCCGCAGCTTCCTGTTCGCCGACGTCCTGCGCCGGGTGCTCGAGCGCCAGGGCTACCAGGTGCGCCACGTCATGAATATCACCGACGTCGGGCACATGACCCAGGACCACCTCGCCGACGCCTCCGGCGAGGACAAGCTGAGCAAGGCCGCGCGCGAGCTCGGGAGCGACCCGTTCAGCGTGGCGCTGCACTTCGAGCGCGCCTTCGTGGCCGACGCCAAGACCCTGCGCATCAAGAACTACCAGGGCGCCGAGGCCGAAGACCCGACCCTCCACCCCCGCGCCACGCGCCACGTGCCCGAGATGCTGGCCATGATCCAGACCTTGCTCGAGCGCGGCTTCGCCTACGTGGTGCCGAGCGGCGAGGTGTACTTCGAGGTCGCGAAGTTCCCGGCCTACGGCAAGCTCTCGGGCAAGGTGCTCGACGAGCTCGAGGCCGGTGCGCGCGTCGCCGTGCGCGACGACAAGAAGGACCCGCGCGACTTCGCCCTGTGGAAGGTCGACGACAAGCACCTGATGCGGTGGGACCCGCATGCGCCCGAGGGCTGGCCGGCCGAGGACTGGGCCCGCTTCCGGGCGCTCGCGCCGAACGGCGTGGATGCGCGCATCCGCCCGGGCTTCCCCGGCTGGCACATCGAGTGTTCGGCGATGGCCCGCGCCCACCTCGGGGAGCGCATCGACCTCCACACCGGCGGCGAGGACAACGCCTTCCCGCACCACGAGTGCGAGATCGCGCAGAGCCACGGCTGCGCCGCCGAGGCCAGCGAGGGCACGTTCGCCAACTACTGGCTCCACGCCCGCCACCTGCTCGTCGACGGGCGCAAGATGAGCAAGCGCGACGGCACGTTCTTCACCGTGCGCGACCTGCTCGACCCTCGCGCCGAGCGCGGCGCCGAGCTCGCCGAGAAGCTCGCGGCGCTGGGCTTCCCCGAGGGCCGCGTGCCCGCGACCGTGCTCCGCTACGCGCTGATCTCCAACGCGTACAGCCAGCCGATGAACTTCACCTTCGACCTGCTCGCCCAGTCCAAGGCGAGCGTCGAGCGCCTGCAGTCGCGGTTCGATCGCCTGCGCGAGGAGAGCGAGGGGGCGAGCGGTGCGCCGTCGGCCGACGTGCAGGCCCTCCTCGACCAGCACCTCGCTCGGTTCGACGCCGCCCTCTGCGACGACCTCAACACCCCGAACGCCCTCGCCGCCGCGTTCGAGCTCGCGACGGCGTTGAACACCCGTGCCCTGTCGCCGGCCGACGCGGCCGCGGCGCTCAGCACCTTCGACGCGATCGACGGCGTGCTCGACGTCCTCGACCGTCGAGTGCGCTCCGGGCTCGTGCCCCCCGATCGCCTGGCGATCCCGGCCGACGAGAAGGAGGTCGCGGCCGATGCGACGGACGCCACCGCCATGGAGCTCCTCGTGCGCGCCCGCCAGGCGGCCCGGGCGGCCAAGGACTTCGCGCGCGCGGACGCGATCCGCGCCGACCTCAAGCGGCGCGGCGTCACCCTCGAGGACACACCGGGCGGTGTGCGTTGGCGGCTCGCGTGAGGCCCCTCGCGTTCCCCCTGGCGCTGGTCGTGTCGGCGACCGTTTCGCCCGCGCGGGCGGAGGTGCACCTCCATCCCTCGCTCGACGTCGCGGGGCTCGTGCGGGTCCACGAGGGCGCGGCGCTCCGCGGGGCGGTGGCGCTGCGCGGGGAGATGCTGTTCGGAGACTTCGCGGCCCCGCGCCTCGGGGGCTTCGTCGAGGGGCGCCTCACCGGCAGCGCCGAGACCTCGGCGGCGCTCGGCCTCTCGCTCGCGCTCCCGCTGGCCAAGGACGGCGGCCCGGCCTTCGTGCTCTCGTCGGGCGCGGCGCTCCACGATCGCGATCACGCCGTGGTGCCGGCCGCCCTTGCGCGCGTCTTCTTCGGGCTGCGCACCACGCCGAGCGCGAACAGCGCCTACGAGATCTCGGTCGGCGTGTTCGGCGAGGCGCGCTGGGCCCCCCGGGACGGCACCGTCGACGCGCTGCTCGGCGTGAGCGTCGATCTCTACGCGCTCACCCTCCCGTTCGTGTACCTGGCCTCGGGCACTCGCTGACCCTCAATCGTCGTCGTCGTCGCCCTTCTTGGGCTTCTTCTTCGCCTTCTTCTTGGCCGGCTTGTCGTCGTCGTCGTCGTCGCCCGCGCTGCCGCCGGCGCACAGCCCCGCCCACGAGGCCTTCGCTGCATCGGGCGTGCCGCCGAACACGAACAGCGGCGACGTCGACGCGAAGTTGCACTTGCCCCAGGCGTCCGCGGTCTTGGCGGACAGGAAGCACTCCTCGTCCTTCTTCGACTTCGGGAGCGTGCCCGCGAGCCCCTTGCACGTGGTCACGAGCGGCTCCTTCACGGTCTCGATGTTCTCGGTGAGCTGCTTCTTGGCCTTCTTGAGCGCGGCGCCCTTCTGGCACTTCTCGAGCTTCGCGCCGCCCTGCTCCTCGAGCACCTTCTGGTAGTGCTCTCCCCAGCTGTCGCAGTCGGCGGGGGTCACCTTCCCGAAGAGGCAGCCCGGCACGAAGACCGGCAGGAGCACGAGCAGCGGAGCAGCGATGCGCATCCCGCCAACGTACCCGGACGCGGGCGCCGTGGGTGAGGATCGCGGCGAAGTGGCCAAACGTCGAGTAGGCTCTTTGCCCGAGGGCGCGGGCGACGGCGGCTTCTGATCAGAAGTGGTAGTCGACCTTGTACGACGTGCACGCCGTCGCGCCGGGCGCGTCGATGCGCATCGACACCGTGGCCGAGTCGTCCGTGCCGACCAGCGTGCACGAGTGCTCGATCTGGGCGTTGGTGCCGCCCTCGCCGCAGCACCCTTGCTCGCCCCCGGACAGCGTGATCGTCGTGCCCTTCTTGCAGCTCTTGAACGCCGTGGAGCCGTCGAGGCACCGCGCGAAGATGCACACCCGGATCCCCGCCGAACCCGAGCCCGCGGTCGCGTCGACCACGCACCCGAAGGTGTCCGAGCCCTTGTAGCTCCACCAGTCCTGGTCGGTGCCGCCGGCCACGATGCCGCTGAACGAGCCGCCGCTGCCGTCGCAGTCGTTGATGTCCTTGAGCGGTGCCGCCGTGGGGCGCGAGTCGTTCGGCTCGAACTCCTCGCCCGGGCACACGAGCCGCGTGGGCTTCGCGTCCGCGTCCGCGCCCGTGTCCGCCGCACCCGTGTCCGCCACCGCCGTATCCGGCGACCCCGTGTCCGGGGAACCCGTGTCGTCGGGCGCACCCGTGTCGAGCGAACCCGTGTCGTCCGCGCTCTCGCTGGCCACGTCGTAGACACCGACGTCGAGCTTCTTGTCCTGATCCTGCGGGACCTCGCCGGAGCAGCCGACGAGGCCGATCCACAGCGCGAGCCCGAGCCCCCCCCGCGTGCTCACTTCGGCAGCCCCGTGGCGGCCGGGTTCTTCTTGCACCAGTCGAGGCCCGCGGCGCTGGGCTCGGCGCTCGGCGCACCCGTGGGCGGGGTGACGAGCGGCGGTTTGTCGAAGTCGAAGTAGTCGAGCATCGGCCAGGCGTTGGCGTCGCGCCGGGTCATCGCCGGCAGATCCCAGCGATTCTCGATGAAGCGGGTGATGCTCGTGTGGTCGGTGACCTTGTGGCTCACGTAGCCGGGCTTGGCGAACGGCGACACCACGATCATCGGCACGCGGAAGCCGAGGCGGTCGAACTTGTAGTCCGGCGGGCGGTCGCCGTCGGGCTCGCACGCCGCGGGCGGCGCGACGTGGTCGTAGAACCCGCCGTGCTCGTCGTGGGTGATGAACAGCACCGTCTTCTTCCACACCGCGGGGTTCGCCTGCAGGGAGTCGATGACGTACTTGATCAGCTTCTCGCCCTTCTGCACGTTGGCGGGCGGGTGCTCGTCGGTCTGGTCGCCGTCCTTGCCACCGCTGAAGCTCGGGTCGATCAGGGTGAGCGAGGGCAGCTTGTCGGCCTTCACGTCGTCGGCGAACGTGGAGAGGCCGTTGCCCGCGTAGGTGGGACCGAAGACGATCGGGAACGACACGAGGCCGTCGCGGTAGACCTTCCAGGTCTTGCCCTTGTCCTCGAGGAGGTTCGTGATCTTGGGCTTGCCGAGCGGCGGCGTGTCCGGGGTGTGCGTGCGGCCCCACGAGGTGGCGCCCCAGAAGAAGAACCGGTTCGGCCAGGTGGGGCCGAGCAGCGAGCAGAAGTGGCGGTCGCCGATCGCGTAGTTCTTGGCGAGCCAGTAGTAGTAGGGCAGGTCGGTCTGGTCCATGTACCCCATGGCGCGCGCGCCGCCGGGGTTGCTGGTCGCCACGAACCCGTCCATCAGGCCGTCGTCGTACTGGTCGTGCACCGGCCCCCAGTTGTGGGCGGTGTCCTCGGTGCAGTACCGGGTCTCGTGGTAGCGCTGGATGTTGGTCTTGGTGATCGGATCGGGGTTGCTGTCCGTCTCCGCGGCCACGTCCACGTCCTTCACGCCGTACTCGGGGAGCTTCGAGAAGTGGTGGTCGAAGCTGCGGTTCTCGAGCATCAGCACGATGACGTGCTCGAACGGCAGCGCGTCGCCGTGGGGCACCGCGGGGCCGACCGTCTCGGTGGTCTTGCTGCCGACGGCGAAGCCGCAAGCCGTGCGGTCCTTCTCGTGCAAATCGTAGGTGGGGCCGGGCGGCGGGCCGACCTCGGCGTCGGCGTCGGTGCCGGTGGAGCTGCCCGTGTCCGTCGGCGCGGTGTCGGTCGCGGCCTCGTTGGCCGAGTCGCCCGCGGCGTCCTCGGCGTCGGGCGTGAGCACGAGCGGCTCGGCGCCCCCGTCGCCTCCACAGCCGACGAGCATCGCGGTCGCGAGCAGCGCGCTGACCCCGCCGAGGCGCCTCACGGACACACCGCCGGGAGCGCCGCGAACACCGGCACGAGCTTGGTGTAGTCCTTGTGGATCGTGCCGCCCTTGGCGTCGGCCGCCATGTCGTAATAGTAGCAGCCGCTCGCCGGGACCTTGGCGTTGACGAACGCGGCGACGTCGGTGTCCTTGTTGCCGAACGCGAAGCTCGGCGTGATGCCGGTGTCCGTCTTGAGCAGCGCGAGCTCGTCGGTCTTGAACGTGGTCGCCGAGGCGCCGGTCGCGCCGAGCCCGGTGAGCGTCGTGTGCACGAGCCCCGGCGGGAACTTGCGCAGCGGGATCCACTCGCGGGTGCGGTCCATGAGCCACTCCGGGCGCGCCGTCAGGTAGAACAGGTAGTACCCGCGCTTGGCGAGCGTGGTGAGCGCATCGGCCGCACCCGGGTGCGCGTCGGGCGGCGCGAGGCCCACGTAGTCGGTCCACGAGGCGTACTCGCTCGTGGTGAGCGTGCCGTCCATGTCGGTGACCGCGATGCGCGCGGTCTTGGGGACCACCTCGATGAACGCGTCGGTGGTGGTGAGGTCGCCGCCGACCACGAAGTGCACGCGGTGCTTGCCGATCCCGAGCGGGGCCTCGCCGGTCTTGGCGAGGTCGACGAACAGGCGACCGCCCGTGTCGACGACGCCCTCCACCGTGGCGTGGTCGCCGTCGTTGGTCGTGGCGAAGGTGCCGATCTTCTTCCAGGGCCCGCTGCAGCCGCGCTGCAGCCAGACGTCGACGTCCTCGTCCTTGATGTCCTTGTCGACCGTGCCGTAGGCGAACTTGGCGAGGAGCCAGGTCTGTGCGCCCTCGAGGAGGAACAGATCGCGCCCGCGGTGCCGCGCCGACCCGAGGGCTGCGGTCACCGAAGAGGTGGTGTGCCGCCACGAGCGCTTGGCGCCGGGGGCCGGTGGTGCGCCGTCGCACGCGGGGCGCAGCGCGCACTCCGTCGGCGGGGTCTCAACGCTGGTGTCCGTGGCATCGCCGGGCGATCCACTGTCGACACCCTCGTCCACGACACCCTCGTCGGCCGTGTCCACGCTGGTGTCGGCTCGCTGGCCCGTATCGGTCACGTCGGAGCCCGTGGCGCCCGTGGCTCCGCTGCACCCACCGACACCCAGGACAAGGACAAAGGGGGCGAGAAGACCCGGACGCATCGGCCTGAGGATGCCACGCAGTCGTCGGCCACGCGACACCCGACTGCGGGGAAATCAACCGCACCTACATCGAGGTGCTCGACAGGGTGCGCCGCATCGGAGATCCTCCCAGGGTTGCGCGCCCTCCTCCTCGTCCTCGCCACGCTCGCGCTCCCCGCCTGCGGTGGCAGCAAGTCCACCACGGTCAAGACCGGCGGGGCGGCCAAGTCGCCCACCCGCACCGACGTCGCGCCCCCCGCGATCAAGGCGCTGGTCGAGGGTGCGGCGTTCGCCAAGATCTACCTGAAGGAGGGCGACGGCACCGGCGCCAAGGGCAAGGCGGTCGCCAAGCTCGAGGAGGCGCTCAAGCTCGACGGCCGCCTCTGGGAGGCCCACTACGATCTCGGCCTCGTCTTCACCCGCTCGGGCGAGCTCGCCAAGGCCGAGGAGCACCTCGAGGCCGCGGCGGCCGCCGAGCCCGGGTCCGAGCAGGTGGCCGTCGCGCTGTGCGAGGTGCGGCGCCGCCGCGGGGCGATGAAGAGCGCGGCCGAGGGCCTCGAGGCGTTCTGCAAGGCGAACCCCAACGCGCTCGACGCGCGCGCACGCCTCGTCGTGGTCCTCCGCGAGGCCGGCCGCAACGACGAGGCGATCGTCCACGCGCGGTTCATCCTCGCGAAGCGCCCGCTCGACGACGCCACCCGCGCCGAGCTCGCCCTCGCGCACCTCGCCAAGGGTGAGCGTGACGTCGCCGAGCTCCTCGTCTCGCAGGCCCTCAAGCAGAACCCGAAGAGCGCCGCCGCGTGGCGCGCGCAGGGGCTCGTCGCGCTGCAGAAGGGCGACGACGCCGAGGCCTTCCGCAGCTTCGAGAAGGCGGCCGAGTACGACCCGGGCGACACCACCGCGCGCGTCAACATGGGCAACGTGCTCCTGCGCGCGGGCGCGTTCGGCGAGGCCGAGAAGGCCTTCCGCCAGGTGCTCGCGACCACGCCCACCGACGAGGGCGCCATGCTCGGGCTCGCCATCGCGCTCCGCGGCCTCAAGAAGCACGACGAGGCGCGGGTCACCTACGAGAAGCTCCTCTCGCTCTCGCCGCGCCACCTCGCGGCCACCTACGGCCTCGGCGTGCTCTACGCCGACCACCTCAAGGACGCCGGCAAGGCCCGCGCGCTGTTCAAGCAGGTCGCCGAGGACGCGCCCAAGGGCAGCCAGCTCCGCGCCGACGCCGAGCGCTGGCTCAAGGATCTCGGCGACGCCAACGGTCCGCCGAAGCCCGCGCCGCCGCCCACGCCGCCACCCACCAAGACCCCGCCTCCGAAGAAATGACGATGCGCGACCCCTTCTTCACTCGGTTCCGCTGGGCCCCCGCGCTGCGTGGCCTCGCGCTCGCCGCGCCGCCGCTGTTGCTCGCCGGCGTCCTCCTCGCTGCGCCCAAGGCCCCGCCTGCGCCCGCGAAGCCGCCGCCCAAGCCGCCCGTAGTGGTCCCGAAGAAGCCGCCGCCGCCCAAGGCCGACGCGGGCGGCGACGCACCGGCCGACGCCAAGGGCCCCAAGGAGGCCACACCCGTCAAGGACGCGGGCAGCGGCGCGAGCACCACCGGCGGCGGCGAGCTCGTGAAGGAGACCGAGAAGAAGGAGGGCGACGCCTCCGTGAAGGTCTTCGAGTTCGGCACCACCGAGATCGAGGGTCGCAGCCGCTGGCCCGCGATCACCTATTTCACCCGCCGCATGCGCGCCGAGTTCGAGGCGCAGAAGCTCCCGCATCGCCCGTTCTTGCCGGAGCTCGGCGCCACGAAGGGCGATCCGGCGGTCAAGTGAGTCGCGACCCGTCTCGAGGAACGGGGGCCCTCCGCGCGCCCGCTGGCACCGAGGGTGCGATCGCGCTCACGGTGCTCGCCGCCGCGCTGCTGGCCTGCGGGACCGTGCCGCGCCCGCGTCCGGGCGCCGATGGCCGCGCCCTGCCCACGTTCGAGGACGACCTGCACACCACGGCCAACCAGGTCCCACGCTTCGTGCTGGGCGCGCGCCGCGCCGGCTGCGACGTGAAGGAGAACGACGACCGCTCGTTCTCGGCCCGGTGCAAGGTCGGCGAGCGTGAGGTCGTCGTGGCGTGCCTGCAGCACGGCATGATCCTGACCCGCGGCTGCCTCGCCGGCACCGCGACCGACGTGTGCCGCACGGTGTGGGAGGGTGTGCTCGCCAAGGTCGACCCTTCGTGAAGGGTCGTGACGAGGATCACGGCGGGAACTGGCCCGCCACGTGCTTGTCCTTCTGTCGGAGCGGATCGGCGACCAAGCCAAGCAGGGGTTCATGAACGACGCGAGGTGCCTGAGGGTTGCTGCGGTGTGGGGCGAGACCGTGCTCGGCTCCGCCGTGCTCAAGCCGGGGGAGGCCTTCGACTGGAAGGCGACCATCGGGATCAGCCCGCCCGAGCTGGAGACGCAGGGACAGATCCCCGCGGAGCCCGTGCGGAGCATGGGTGGCAACTGGGAGCTCGATCCGCGCGGCGCGGCGAGCGGATACCTGCGCATGCGCGGGCGCGAGGAGGACGTCGCCGCGTTTGCGCGGGCCGGCGCGCCGGTCGCGCTGCTGCCCGGGGACGTCGCGCTGTTCCAGTACGGCGCCTTCGCGTTCTTCGCCCAGCCCGTGGCCCCGGCGCCGCTCCTGCCGAGCGGGTTCCGCCCCGAGCCGTGGGTGGTCGTCGCCGCCTTCCTCTCGGGCATCGGCCACGTGGGCCTGCTCTACTCGATCTTCAAGTTCTCCACGCCGATCCCGGTGCCTGAGCCCCTCGAGCTCCTCAGCGAGCGGCGTCTGCGCGAGGAGCTGGGCGTCAAGGCGATCGACGAAGAGGAGAAGGAGAAGCCCACGTCGGGTGACAAGTCCGGTGGCAGCGGCGTGCCCGATCCTGGCATCAAGGACAAGAAGGACCAGGGCGGTGGCAAGAAGATGGCCGGCGCCGAGGGCAAGACTGGCAAGACCGACGGCAAGGGCGAGACGCACCTCCCCGGTCAGGTGCCGGGCGTGCCCATCGGCTCGATCACCGACGTCATCGGATCGGGCGCGGGTCAGCAGCTCACCGACACCCTCGCATCCATGCAGAACATCGCCACCGTCGCCGGCGGCCTCAACGCCAAGGACCTCAACTGGGGCTCTGGCTCGGGCTTCGGGCTCAAAGGCGGGGGCGGGGGCGGGGGTGGCACCGGCCCCGGCGGCGTGCCGTACGGCGGCGGTGGATTCAACACCGGTGTCGGTCCAGGCTCCGGGGGCGGGGGCGGCAAGGGCGGCGGCGGGCCTGGTGGCAAAGGCAGCGGCGGGCCGGGCGGCGGCGGCACCCCCGGGGAGAAGAAGATCAGCGTGGTCTCGGCGGGGGGAGGTGGCAGCAAGGGCTTCTCGGCCGACGAGATCCGGCGCGTGGTCATGAGCCACATGGGCCAGATCCGCGCGTGCTACGAGTCCGCACTCGACGCGAGCCCGGGCCTCAAGGGCTCGGTCACCGTGTCGTGGCACATCACCGGGGGCGGTACCGTGTCACGCTCCTCCGTGGCCTCCTCCACCCTCGGCAACGGCCGCGTGGAGGGCTGCATCACCCGCGTCGTCAAGGGGTGGACCTTCAAGAACCCCGACGCGGTGGAGGCCGACGCTTCGTGGGGCTTCCAGTTCACCCCACCCTGATGAACCATCGACCAAGCGGGAAGATCATGGACCACTCCAAGAAAGAGGGCACGCGCCCCCAGCCCGTGGGCACGCGCCCCCAGCTCCTCGAGCGTCGTGGGTTCCTCCAGGCCCTTGCGGTCGGTACGACCTGTGCGGTGGCCCCCTCCATGGTGGGGTGCGCGACCCCGACCGAGCGGCGCACCCAGCCCACGGCGATCCTCGCCGTGACCGAGACCACCGCCCCCGCGGTCACCACCGACGACAGCGTGACCTACCAGGTGACCCGGCCCATCGCGGTGCCGCTCACGCCGCGCCCCGGCAGTGATCTCCTCGGTCCGCGCGTGAAGCCCTACGCCCGCGGGCTCTGGTTCACCCCGTCCGATCTGCGCCTGCAGCTCACCTACGTGATCTCGAACCTGGCCGACGCCGACGTGCTCGTCGAGCTCCTCCTCGATACCTGGAACGAGTTCATCTACTACGCCCCCACCGTCACCATCAGCGACCAAGACGGCCTGGTCGCCGATCGCTCCACCATCGACCGGCTGATCCGCATCCCGGCCAAGTCCCGCGTGGTCGGGAGCATCTCGTTCGACGATTTCGAGCGCGCTGCGATGGCGCTGGCGATCATGATCGATCCGCTCCGTCCCAACGATTTCCACCTCGTCGATCCGCAGACCAACCTCCGCGAGAGCCCCCTCGCGAAGCCCTATCTCCCCACCGCGATCGACGGCATCACGGGCTTCGATCTCTCCATGCGCATCAACGGCAAGGCCAAGGTGGTCCTCGAGGCCACCCTGGAGCTCGAGGATCGCACCGGCAACCTCCTGGTCACCGGGCCGGACAGCGAGAGCCCGAACCGGACCAAGCAGAGCATGGGTCGCCAGCCGCTGGTCCCACGCATCCTCCCGCCGCCCGTCTGATCACCCTTATCGGGCCCCCACCGCTGGCCGTTGGCCTCGGGGTGGAGGCGGCCTTCATCTCGTCCGGGCGGTTCTTCCCCTCGCCGGGGGCGCCGTTCGAGACCGAGATCTCGGTGACCCTCGCCGGCAACGCGCGCGTGCGCACCCAGGAGCGGCGGGTCGTGTGGATCGCCACCCGCGAAGACCCGCGCCTCCCTCGGTTCGTCATGGTGCGGAGCGGCGCGGATCTGCGGCGACTCGGCGCGGAGCTGGAGCGCGAGCGCCGCGGGGGGCCCGAGCTCCTGACCGTCGTGGTCGAGGTGCCCCGCGACGCTGCGGCTCTCGGCGAGGCCCTGGGCGTCACCCCGAGCCATCTCTCGTTCTTCGCCCTCGACTCCCAGGCCCTCCCCGAGTGCGCGCCGCGGATGACCCTCGAGCCCGCGGTGGGCGACAGCGCGTGGCGCGCGTGGGCCTCGGTCGAGCGGCGGGTCCTCTCCGATCTGCGCAACCAGCCGGTGTCCGAGGCGTTCGTGGATCGCTCGGTCGACTTCAAGCGCAGGCAGCAGCGTGGCACGCCGCCGATCCGTCGGTTCGTCGGGCGCGACGAGCGGGGCGAGGCCGTGGGGATGATCGGCTTCGCGCCGTTCGAGTCCTGCGATCTCGGCGTCGCACCGCCCGGCCGCCTGGCCCGTCTGCGCGACGTGGCCGTGGTCCCCGAGGCCCGCCGACGCGGGCTCGGCGCCGCCCTCGTGCGAGCCGCGGTCGACGCCGCGATCGACGAGCTCGGCGCCACCCAGATCCTCATCGCCAGCAACCAGTCGAGCCCGGCGGCGCGGCTCTACCGCGCGCTCGGCGGGGTGGAGGTCGGCGCGTTCGCGCAGCTGACCGTGTGACCGACCGCGCGCGACAGACGGCGTGCGCCTTCAGGGCAACGCGCGGACGATGGTGCCCCCGCCGACGACGCGGTCGCCGTCGTAGAGCACGCACACCTGACCTGGCGTGACCGCGCGGGCGGGCCGCTCGAAGCGGACCTCGACGCCGTGGTCGGTCACCGCCACCGTGGCCGGCGCGCCTTCGTGGCGGTAGCGGATCCGCGCATTCCAGCGCGGGGACTCGCCGCGCGCGGGCGCGGGATCGAGCCACGCCACGTTCGCGAGCAGGGCACCCACGGCGTCGGTGTCGGTGCCGGCACCGACCTGCACCGTGGCCGTGTCGGGGTCGATGCGGGTCACGAACACCGGCTTGCCGAGCGCGACACCGAGCCCCTTGCGCTGGCCGACGGTGAAGCGATGCACGCCCTCGTGCCGGCCCACCGTGCGACCGTCCTGGTCGACGATGGGACCGGGGCGGACGCGATCGCGCGCCCGGCCTTCGACGAAACCAGCGTGGTCACCCGCCGTGAAGCAGAGGTCCTCGCTGTCGGGCTTGGAAGCGTTGGGCAGCCCCGCGCTCGCCGCCTCGGCGCGGATCGCGGGCTTGCTCGCGTCGCCGAGGGGGCACACGAGCCGCGCCAGCGCCTCCGCCCCGATGCCGTGCAGGAAGTAGCTCTGGTCCTTGTCGCGATCGACGCCGCGGAGCAGGGCCGGGCGCCCGCCGAGCTCTCCGGTGCGCGCGTAGTGTCCGGTGGCGAACGCGGCGGCGCCGAGGGTGCGCGAGAGGCCCACGAACGCCCCGATCTTCACGTCGCGGTTGCACGCGACGCACGGCGAAGGGGTGCGCCCGCCGAGGTAGGCGTCGACGAAGGGATCGATGACGTGTGCGTCGAAGTCGCCCTGCCGATCGAAGGTGAAGAACGGGATGCCGAGCGCGCTCGCGGTGTGCCGTGCGTCCTCGATGTCCTCGGGCGCGCAGCACCGCGAGGGTGCTGCGCTCGGGTCGGGCGGCTCGTAGAGGTGCAGTGTGACGCCGACCACGTCGAAGCCGCGCCGCAGGAGGCGCAGCGCCGCGACGGACGAATCCACGCCGCCGGACAGGCCGACGAGCACGCGGGCCCCCCGCGGCAAGAGCTCGAGGCGGTCGACGAACACGGCGCCGTTGTGGCACGCCGACGGAGACCGCGCCAACCCGAATGCGTGGCCCCTCACGCTCGGTCGCGACGGTCGAGCTCGTTGGAGAGCACCGCGACCGCGTCGTCGGTGTGCAGGCTCACGGGGCCGAGCCCGATCTCGAGCGCGCCCCGCGCGGCGATCCACGCCGTCGTCGGCGCGTCGAAGCCGAGGTGATCGCCGATCACGTAGACGGCGTCGGCGGGCAGGGCGGCGGTGCGCACGTCGGCGGCGTCCTCGCGCAGCACGACCAGGGGCGCCGCGCCGATCTCGTCGTCGATTGCCGCGAGGCCCGCGCCCGCGAGCGCCACGCCGGGCTTGATCTCGACGAACTCTGGACCGACCGTCTCGTGGGCGAGGACCTTGCGCGCCAGCGTCGCGAGGCTCCGCTCGTCGGGGCGGAGGAACTTGGCGGTGGCGGCGTCGAAGCGCAGCGTGCGCGGCGCGCGGGGACCACCCGCGAGGACGAGGTAGACGCGCGCGTCGGCACGGATGCCGTGCGAGACCAGCAGCGCCGCCCGCACCGAGCGCAGGAGCACGTCGAGGCGGCCGCTGGTCCCGGGCAGATCGTCCAGCAAGAACTCCGCCGAGGCGAGCGCGTGGCGACCGACGATCACGAAGCGCCGCATCGTCGTCAGGGCGCGTGGGTGACGACGAGGTGCTCGAGGGTGGGGCCGGTCTGATCCTTCTGCGCCACGTGGCCGAGCCCGTCGGCGCGCACGTCACGGTCGGCCCCCGGGATCGCGCAGGTGGACTTGCCCCACACGATCCCGTCGAAGCCGAGCAGCTCGTCGTCCTTCGAGCAGAGCGAGAACACGTAGGTGCCCTCGTCGTGGGGGGTCGCCGCCATCGCGGCGAGGAGCGTGGAGGGCCCGGCGCTCGCGTCGGCGCCCGGGTAGAAGCCCCATCGCTTGTCGCACGTCGGCCGGTCGGTCGCCGAGAAGCAGGCCGTGAGGCCCAGGTTCGCGCCGGCGATGCCGACGAAGGTGTCGATCTGCGGCGTGAGGGGCGCGCCGAGGTCGTAGGCGCCTGCCGGGTCCTCGCCCTTGCCCCCCTCGATCGCCTTGCGACTCAGCGTCACGCCCATCGAGTGCGCGATCACGCTGAGCCGCGGGCGCCCGGTGTAGCGCCGCACGGCGTCGAAGAAGGTGCGCAGGCGGGTGAGGGTCGCCCGCTCGTGCACCTGGTCGGAGGCCTTGGCGGCGTCGGCCGGGCCCCAGGTGATCCCGTAGAGCGCGCTGCTCGGGAAGCCCACCGACAGGAAGTGCCGGCGCGCGGCGTCCCAGCCGGTGAAGGTCGCGTCGCGGCCGATCGCTGCGTCGGAGTTGCCGTGCACGAACACGACGGGGATGCGATCGAAGGCCTCGGTGGCGCTCAGGCGCCCACCGAAGCTGCCGCCGTTGCCGGCCCGGACGAAGTCCTCCTTGTCGAGGCCCTCCTTCGCCAGCCAGGCCTGGAAGTCGTCGGTCAGCGTGGCAGGCAGCGGGGGCAGGGCCTCGGCCTCGTTCGCGTCGGCGGCGTCGGTCGCAGCGTCCTGCGCGTCCACGATGGCCTCGAACGCGGCGTCGGCGGCGGCGGGCGCGGGCTCGCTGCCGTGGCAGCCGAGCGCCAGCACGCACGCTGCGCCGAGGCCGGCCCTCCCTCGGTCGCGCCTCACTCGTCCTTGCTCTTCTTCTTCTTCGGCTTCGGCGAGTCGTCGTCGTCGCTCTTCTTCTTCTTCTTGTCGTCGCCCTTCTTGTCGTCGCCCTTGCTGTCCTCGTCCTTGGGCTCGTCGGCCGTGGTCTTGGTGACCTTCTTCGGGGCCTTGGTGCCCGGCGCTTCTTCGGTCGGCAGCACGTCGCCCGACCACACGATCGCGTTGAGCTCACCGAGCTTCTCGTCGACCAGCTCGCGCTCGGTCTTGCCGAGCGAGCCGGGGTGCTCGGCGTCGATCTGGCGCGCGATGGCGAGCCAGTGCCGGGCGTCGGCCTTGAAGCCGATGCGGTAGTCGGTCATGCCGCGCAGGTAGGCGTAGCGCGCGCGGTCCTTCACGCCGAACGAGGGCCAGTCGAGCTCGAGGGCTCGCAGCGTGGCGAGGGTCTTCTCGTGCTCGTCGTGCTGGAAGTGCTCCTCGGCCCGCCCGAGCTCCTGCTCGTAGGTGGCGCAGCCGCCGAGCGCGCCGGACAGCGAGAGGACGCCAGACACCGCGAGAGCGAGGGCGAGAGGCCGCATCCCTCCCGTATATCAGACCAGGGCCGGCCGAAGGAACAGGCCTGTGGGGGGGCCGCTCCGGGGGCAGCTCAAGGGGTCGACGGGGTGAGCTCGATCGGGAGGGAGGGGGCGGTGGCGACCTTGCCGTCGGCCACGAAGAACAGGAACTGCGGGTAGCTCGCGCCGTTGATGGTGACCGCGAGGGTCGCCGGCGCCCCGGGCGTGCCCCGGAAGCTCGCCGTGTCCGTGGTGGCCCTGGTCGTGGTCTGGACGGTGAAGCCGGCGGTCGTGCGCGTGAGGCGGGCGTCGGAGCCGGCGAGCGCGAGGTCGGTCATGCCGTCCACGTACACGCGCAGGTCGAACGCGCAGGGCTGGCCGCTGACGTTGGTGTCGCAGGTCCACGAGACCTGCCACTGGCCCTCGGTCGAGTACGTGACGAACACGCCGGCGCCGTCACCCGGCGCGACGACGAGGGTGCGACCGCTGTCGAGCACCGCCTTGGCGGTGGCGACTGGCCGGCTCGTGTCGCGCGTGGACGCGGGTTCGACCCAGCAGCCCATCGAGGCCGAGGATGCAGCGAGTGCGCACCCGAAGAGCAGCGTGCGGAGAAGAGAGGGCGAGGACATGGCGACTTCCTTGTCGGTCGGAGGCTGTTCGCTTCGCTCGGTTCTGTCGAGCGGTCGCCCATCGCCTCCGCTCAAAGCGTTCACTTCTTCTTGTATTGCGGCTTCGGCGCGGCCGGCGCGGGCGCCGAGGGCTTCGGCGAGTAGGTCGGCGGCGGCGAGTACGACTTGGGCGCCGGCGCGTAGGTGGGCGGCGGCGAGTAGGGCTTGGGCGCCGGCGCGTAGGTGGGCGGCGGCGAGTAGGGCTTGGGTGCCGGCGCGTAGGTGGGCGGCGGCGAGTAGGGCTTGGGGGTGTAGGTCGGCGGCGGCGTGTAGGGCTTGGGTGCCGGCGCGTAGGTGGGCGGCGGCGAGTAGGGCTTGGGCACCGGCGCGTAGGTCGGAGGCGGCGCGTACGGCTTGGGCGTGTAGCCCGGCGTCACGGGCTTCGGCCCCGGCGTGTAGGTGGGCGCGCCCGGGGTGTAGGGCTTCGGTCCCGGGGTGTACGTGGGCGCGCCTGCATAGCCTCCCGGTGCCGGCTTGGCGGCCGGCGGGATGTAGGGCTTGCCGGCCGGCGCGATCTTCGAGGCGGGGGCGGGCGTCCAGGCGACGGTCTCGGGGCGACCCTTCACCGGCGAGACGATGGTGGCCTTGGCGACGTGGTCGGTGGGGATGCCCGCGACCTTGGGGTCGGGACCGACGAACGGGCGCGCGCCGGTCAGCGGCCGCGGCGGCGGCGCATAGGGCGTGGTGCCGGCGACCAGCGCCGGGTGGTACGCAGGGCCCACCACCACCGTGTGCGGGTGCGGGTGGAAGAAGTGCCCCGAGCCGACGAAGATGTACGGCGCGACGCCCGGCCCGATGTAGACCACGCCGCCGTTGCGCCAGCAGTAGTGCGGATACGCGGGGCCCCAGCCGATGTAGCCGTTGCCGTAGCGCCAATCGACCCAGGCCGGCGCGTAGCGCGCGCCAGGGATCCACGCCCAGCCGTAGCCGTCGGTCCAGACCCAGCGACCGTAGTGGAACGGGGCCCAGCCCCACTCGTAGTCGCTCGCCCAGTAGTACCCCTCGCTCGTGTACGACCAGTGGCCGCCGGTGAGGTAGGGCGAGAAGTCGGCCCCGACCACCGCGGTGCTCGGGGTCCACACGGTGCCGTAGGTGGGATCGTCGACCCACTGGCCGTACGGATCGAGCACCGACTTGAAGGTGACGAGCGCGGTCGCGTCTTCGTCGTCCGCGTCCACCATCGCCGGCTCTTCGACCGCGACAGGGGCGGGGGCGGGGGCCGGCGCGGGGGCGACGTTCTCCCATTCGGCGCCCGGGGTGCCGTACTGGGCCTCACCCTCGAGGTGACAGCCGAGCCCCACGCTGGATGCGACGAGGACGGGGAGCAGGATGGCGATGCGGTGGATCATGGCCGACTCCATTGGTAACCACTGTACTAGCAATCGTCGCGCCGGATGGTTTCGGGCCGCGCCCAGGCCGGGAAGCGGGGCTCTCGGCGCCGCGTTCACGGGGGCATGCGGCTTTTTGCACCAGGTGCGTCCGCCTGCCACGTTGGCACGTTCCGCGGGGAACTCCGCCAAGAGGGCCGAGCCGTGGTAGAGGCGGGCCATGCCGGACGCTGACAGCCCCGTCGTGCGCACCCCCGAGCCCGCCGCGGATCGTCCGCGGTGGCCGCTGGTGGGCGGCATCGCCGGCGTGTTCGGACTGCTCGGCTTCTTCCTCCCGCGGGCCTGCGGGCTCGACTTCAAGGCGGAGCCCGAGGTCCCGAGCACCGCCAGCAGCGCGAGCGCGGAGCCGGCACCCTCGGTCGAGCCCTCCGCGGTGACCTCCGCGCCCAGCACGACCCCCTCCACCGTGCCGACCGAGCCGCCGCAGCTCGCCCTGGTGGCCGTCGGCAAGTCGACCCTGATGCACTGCCAGGATCCCCCGGCCGCCGAGCTCAAGCCCTCCAAGTGTGGCGAGCCCGCCCTCGATCCCGTGCTCGTGCCCAAGATCGAGGCGCTGGGTCGCTGCCCCGCCGCGGCCGGCATCACGGGCAAGCTCGCCCTGCACGTCGATCTCGACTTCAAGAAGCAGGTCGCGAAGGTGGTGGCGGGCAAGGGCTCGGCCACCACCCGCAACGGCAAGCGCGACGACAAGGCGATCGAGCCGCTCCTGCAGTGCCTGCGCGCCTCGCTCAAGGAGTTCGTGACCACACCCGAGAGCCCCGCGCCCGCGCGCGATCACGCGCGCTACGTCCTCTCGTACCCGGTCACGCTCACCGCGTCGGGCAGCCCGGCCGGAGCTTCGAGCAACCCGACCGAGAAGGAGAAGGCCGCGGTCGGCAGCGCCACGGTGCAGGTCGACACCGCCATCGTGCGCGACGCGCCGACCACGAGCGGTCAGCCGATCGGTCGCCTGTCGCGCGGCACCAAGGTCTCCACGGTGGGCACCTCCGGCAACTGGTACCACATCAAGTTCGGCGAGAACGAAGCCCAGGAAGGCTGGATCTTCCGCACCAACATCGGCAAGTAGCTCGCGAACTGGCGCTCACCCGAGCAGCGAAAGGCCCTCGCTGTTGGCGAGGGGGCCGTCGCGCTTGGTGAGCAGCTCGCACCCGTCGCGGGTGACGAGGATGGTGTGCTCGAACTGCGCCGACAGCGAGCCGTCGTGGGTGACCGCCGTCCAGTCGTCCTCGAGGATGTCGACCTCGTAGTCCCCGAGGTTGATCATCGGCTCGATGGTGAAGATCATCCCGGCGCGGAGGCGCAGACCGGTGCCACGCTTGCCGACGTGGCTCACCTTGGGCTCGTCGTGGAACTTCTTGCCGATGCCGTGGCCGACGAACTTGCGCACGACGCTGCAACCGTTGGCCTCGGCGTACTCCTGGATGGCCGCGCCGATGTCCCCGAGCCGGGCGCCGTCCCGCACCTCCGCGATGCCGAGATCGAGGCACTTGCGCGACACCTCGGTGACCCGCCGGGCGCCCTCGCTGGGCTTGCCCACGTAGAACGTGGCCGAGGTGTCGCCGTGGTAGCCGCCGTACAGGGTGGTGACGTCGACGTTGACGATGTCACCGTCCTTGAGGATCGCGTCCGGCGCGGGGATGCCGTGGCACACGACGTCGTTGATCGACGTGCACACCGACTTCGGGAACCCGTGGTAGTGCAGCGGCGCGCACTTGGCGCCGCGGCGCAGCGTGTCCTCGCGGACCAGGCGATCGATGTCCTCGGTGCTCATGCCGGCGACGAGCTTCTCGCCCACCAGCATCAAGGTCTCGGCGGCCATCTGACCGACCACGCGCATGCGCTGGATGTCCTGCGGCGAGGCGATGTTGACCAGAGCCATCGGGCGGTTGTTGCCCAAGGCTCGGGCTCCGTCAACGGCGCCGCGCCCGTCGCCAGACCGCCCTTCTGGGCCGCGGCCACGCGTGGCGGAACGGCTGGGTCAGGAGAACTGCTTCTTGGTGCGGTAGTCGCTGATGAACTTGAGCAGCGCTGGCGTGGGTCCGGAGAGGTGGAACCGATTGCGGAGGGTGTCGACGTCGTCTCCGTAGCGCTTGTAGTAGACGACGATCTTCTGACCGATGAGCTTGCTGCCCTGACCGCGGATGCTGCCGAACGCCGAGTCCTGCGGGTCGACCACGAGCACGAACGGGGACTCGGGCGGAGCCTTGCCGAGGAGGGGCTCGCCCTCCACCACGAGCTCGAGCCGGAAGCGCGTCTTGTCGCCGGAGGGCTCGCTGCTCACCGACACGAACTTCGCGAGGACCACGCCGTCGGCGCGGTCGAGCCGCGGGACGATCTTGCCCTCGTTGGCCTCGTCGCGGAGGGGCGCCGAGCCCGGCGGGGGAAACGCACCGAGGTCGATCGAGTCGGCGAACAGGTCGTGATCGTCGCCCGTCCACTCCGCGGGAGGATGCGCGGCGAGCGCGACGCGCGGCGCAGGCGGCGAGCACGACGGCAGCCCCCCGAAGAGGGCCAGGGCAGCGGCGACGGAGAGCGAGCGGAGCAACGTGACCAAGTGGATCACCTCGAACGTTTGGATGCGCGGCCGGTCATGGTAGATCAGCGGACCATGTCCCGTCCGTCCCGTCGGAACATCCTGACGTTCCTGGGTGGCGCCGCCAGTCTGGCCGTTCTCGGCCCCTCGGGGGGTCTCCTCGGCTGCAGCGGCAGCAAACAACGCGTCGATCACGATGTCTTGCGCGCCCCCGACGAGCGCACCGCCACGGCGTGGATCGCCAAGGCGTTCCGCAAAGAGGGCTTCCAGGTCGAGTCCGGGCGCAAGATCGCCATCGGCGGCGGCAACACCGTCGTCGCCGACGTCTCGGCGATCGACGCCCCGTGGTCGGTGCTCTGGCTGCGCGAAGACGAGGTGCAGGAGCTCAAGGACAAGCTGCCCAAGCCGCCCCCTGGCGTGGCGAGCGGCGCGCTCTGGGTGCACGGCGGTGTCGGCGACGACGACGACCAGCGCATGCTGATCCTGCTCGAGAAGGCCTACGAGTACGACCCCGATCCCCGCGGCGACAAGGGCGTGGTCCGCTCGATCCAGGAGGTCGAGGCCCGCACCATCCGCGACGTCACCGACTTCCTCGTGCGCGCCAAGGCCGGCGAGCTGTGATCGGCGGACCGTGATGGACGAGCTGTCGGTGCGTCGCGCGTTGACGTTCGGTCCGCTCGTGGCCGCGGCGGGCATCGCGTGGACCGCGGTCGCCGGCTCCAAGAACGACTCCACCCTCCTGCCGAGCCTGGTCGTCCTCGGCGGCGTGGGCCTCTGCATCTGGGGCACGCACTTCTTCGGTCGGCTCGGGCCGGCGCCCTCGGCGTTCCCCCCGGTCGATCCGCCCGTCACCTCGGGGTCCGTCACCTCAAAGCGGGGCGCAGCGCCCGAGCCCAAGAAGAAGCGCAAGTCACGCGCGGAATAGGGCCTAGCGTCGGCCCTTGAACCCCATCATCTGCTGCACGGCGCTCTCGCTCTGTTCGGCGATCTCGGAGGCCTCGCGCGCGCGGTCGGCGCAGTCCTCGCAGAGCTTCTTGGCGCGCCCGTCCACCTTGACGGCGACGAGCGCGTCGACCTCTTCACCACACCCTTTGCAGACCGGCATTCGCCGAGAATATCAGAGCTTGCGCAGGAACGCGGCGAACGCCTCGCGCACCCGCTCGGGCTGCTCGATGGGCGCGGCGTGGGTCCCCCCCTCGAGCATCAAGAGCTCACCTTGCGGGATCGCCTGGGCCATCTTCACGGCGAGCTCCGGCGGCGTGAACGTGTCCTTCTCGGCGGCGATGACCAGGACCGGGACCTTGATCTCGGGGAGCAGGTCCTCGGCCGAGTGCTCGCCTGCACCCCGCAGGATCTTGAAGAACATCGTCGGATCGAGGTGGGTGATGTGCTCGAGGTACGGCCGGAAGTCGTCGGGGCGCATCGACTTCGCGTCGACCTCACCAAGCAGGTAGGCGACCTTCATCGACAGATCGATCGGCGTGCGGGCCCAGAGCGCGCGGACGATCGCCGGGTGCTGGTCCGCCCACGCGATGACCTTGGGGAGCACGTCGGCCAGCACGGTGGTGTTCTTGAAGGTCTGCGTGACCTTGCCGGGCGCCCCGCACACGAGGATCAGGCCGGCGATGCCCTCGGGGCGCAGGCGGTAGGCCTCGAGGGACACCTGCACGCCGAACGAGTGGCCGACGAGCACGGTGCGGGGCGGGTCGCCGAGGAAGGTCCGGATGGCGTCGAGGTCCCGGGCGAAGTCGACCACCGAGAGGCGCTCCGGATCCATCGGGGCCGAGCTGCGGCCGTGGCCTCGGTAGTGGTGGTGGGCGACGTGCGGCGAGGCCACGGGGCCGAGGATGCTAGGCAATTCGTCCCACAGGTAGCGCCACACGAAGCCCTCGCAGGCCACGCCGTCCGACAGGATCACCTGGGCGCCGTCTTCGCCACCCGGCCTCCTGCGGACATAGAGGCGCGTACCATCTGCTCCGTAGGCGTAAGTCTCGTCACTCATCGTCGGTTGCTTGCCCTAATGCCGGAACAACGGCAGGCTGTCGACAGTGGATCCGCCGCGATCTTCGCCGGCCTCTGGCCACACGTCCATCGATGCCCCGTCCGGGGTCGCCGGTTCTCTTCCGGCGACGGGCGGTCGCATCCTGCTGGCCGACGACGACGCCATCACCGCGGAGCATCTCGCGGGAGTGTTACGTCGACTCGGGCACGAGGTCGAGGTCGTCGCGCACGGCGAGGCAGCGGTCACGCGCGCAGGCCGCGGCGGGCTCGACGTGTTGCTCCTCGACGTGCTGATGCCCCGCATCAACGGGCTCGAGGCGTGCCGGGTGATCAAGGCCATGCCGGGGGCCGGGTTCCTGCCGGTGGTGCTCATGTCGATGCGCACCGACAGCGCGAGCCGGGTCGAGGGGCTGCGCGTCGGCGCCGACGACTACCTGGGCAAGCCCGTCGACGAGCGCGAGCTCGGCACCCGCGTCGCCTCGATGCTGCGCCTCAAGCGCCTGCACGACGAGGTGGCGGCGGCGAAGGCGCGCCTCGAGGAGATCAGCGCCCACGACGAGCTCACCGGCCTCTTCAACTTCCGCCACCTCGGCACCCGGCTGACCGAGGAGTTCAAGCGCAGCGAGCGGCACCACGATCCGCTCGCTTGCCTGCTGCTCGACATCGACGGGCTGCGCCAGTGGAACGAGGCGCAGGGGCGCGCGTTCGGCGACACCATCGTGCGCGAGATCGGCCACGCGCTGCGCGCCGCCCTGCGCGACATCGACGTTGTCGCCCGGTACGGCGGCGACGAGTTCCTGGTCATCCTGCCGTCCACCCACTTCGCCGGCGCGCTCGCCGCCGCCGACCGCCTGTTCCGCGACGTGCAGGCGCTCACCTTCGTCCACGCGGGCGGCTCGGCGCGCGTGACCGTCTCGATCGGCGTGTCGCTCTTCCCGAGCCGGGACGTGCGCGGCAAGGACCAGCTGCTGCGCGCCGCCGAGGCCTCGCTGCTCCGCTCCAAGCGGGACGGCGGCGACCGCATCTGCGTGTTCCAGCACCAGGGCTACATCTACTCTCCCCCTGGGCTCGGCCGGGCCAGCGAGCCCCCCC
Organism: uncultured Polyangiales bacterium; assembly: GCA_964624885.1. Taxonomy (GTDB): domain Bacteria; phylum Myxococcota_A; class Polyangia; order Polyangiales; family JADJMO01; genus JADJMO01. Next base: position 51,451 of record CAZUZY010000014.1, read on the forward strand.
CCTCGGTCGACGAGCCCGCGGAGACGCGCGCGGCAAGGCCTCCTTCCAACTCCGGCATCATGGCCGCCCGTCGGATCGGCGACTCGCCGATCCCCTCGCCCAAGATCGTCGAGATCGGTCGGCGCAAGGAGTGAGCTCGTCTATCATCGGGGCTCGATGAGCGACGCGCCGCGGGTGGTGGTGGTGGACGACGAGCCCACGCTCCGTCGCACGATCGCGCGCACGCTCGCCCAGAAGGGCTTCGAGGTCACCCAGCTCGAGGACGGCGCCCAGGCGCTCGCCCACCTCGAGAAGAACGACCCCGACGTCATGCTGGTCGACCTCATGATGCCCGGCGTCTCGGGGCTCGAGGTGCTCAAGGAGACCAAGGCCCGAAGGCCCGACGTCGAGTGCGTGATCATGACCGCCTACTCCCGCATCGAGGACGCGGTCACGGCCGTGCGCGCGGGCGCCTACGACTTCCTCACCAAGCCGTTCCCCTCGTTCGACGCCGTCGCGCTCACGGTGGCCAAGGCCGCGGAGCGGCGCCGCCTCATCACGCGGACGCGCCGCCTCGAGGAGGAGCTCGATCGCAGCAGCGTCGCTGGCACCACGCTCATCGGCTCGAGCCCCCCCATGCGGGAGGTGTACCGGCTGATCGAGGGTGTGGCCTCGGCCTCGTCCACCGTGCTCGTGCTCGGCGAGAGCGGCACCGGCAAGGAGCTGGTCGCGCGCGCGATCCACGACAAGAGCCCGCGCAAGGTGCGCCCGTTCGTCGCGGTCAACTGCTCCTCGATCCCCGACACGCTGATCGAGAGCGAGCTGTTCGGCCACGTGCGCGGCGCCTTCACCAGCGCCATGTCCGCGCGCGCCGGTCTCTTCGAGGCCGCCGACAAGGGCACGCTGTTCCTCGACGAGGTGGGCGACCTCTCGCTCGCCGCCCAGGTGAAGCTGCTGCGTGCCCTCCAGGAGGGCGAGATCAAGCGCGTCGGCTCCAACGACACCAAGGTGGTCGACGTGCGCGTGATCGCCGCCACCAACGTCGACCTCAAGCGCAAGATCGAGAGCGGCGCGTTCCGCGAAGACCTCTACTACCGCCTCAACGTCATCGCCATCGATCTGCCGGCGCTCCGCGACCGTCGGGACGACGTCCCCCTGCTCGCCCAGCACTTCCTCCGCAAGTTCACTCAGCGCGCGGGCAAGAACATCGCCCGCATCTCCATCGACGCCATCGAGGCGCTCACGGCCTACGAGTGGCCCGGCAACATCCGCCAGCTCGAGAACGCGATGGAGCGCGCGGTCGTGCTCGCCACCTCGGACGAGATCACCAAGTCGGAGCTGCCCGACGCGGTGACCGGCGGCACCCGCGCGCCAGCCCGGGCGGTGGTCGTCAACTCGGTCACCCTCGAGTCTGCGCTCGACTCGCTGGTGCAGGGGCTCGCTGACCTGCCGTACCCGGAGGCCAAGCGGCGCATCGTGCGCGACTTCGACCGCGCCTACGGGGCGGCGCTGCTCTCGCGCGCGCAGGGCAACGTGAGCGAGGCGGCGCGCAAGGCGGGGCTCGATCGGTCGAATTTCCGGCGGGTGCTGCGGCGACACGGAGAAGAGTGATCCGTGGCGGCGCGGCCGCGGATCGGGGGCCCCGCGGTCGCGTTCGTCGTCGCGCTCGTCGCGCTCCTCGGCCGGGTTCCTCCGGACGTCGGTCCCCGTGACACGGGCGAGCTGACGGCGGCGTCGTGGGTGCTCGGGGTGTCGCACCCGACCGGCTCACCGCTCTGCCTCTTGCTGGAGGGGCTCGGCTCCGCGCTGCCGATCGGCACCATCGTGTTCCGACACGGCCTCGTGATGGCGGTGTGCACGGCGCTCGCAGCCGCGCTGTTCGCGCGCGTGGTCTGTTCGGCCGCGCGGGTGCAGCGTCGGATCGCGGAGCTCGCGGTGGGGGTCGGGATCGGCGCGGCCGTGCTCGCGCCGACGGTGCTCCGCGCGGCGACGATGACCGAGGTCTACGCGCCCACGCTGCTCCTCTTCGCGAGCACCCTCGCGGTCGCCCACGAGGCGCCACACCGCGGGGCGCTGCTCGGGGCGCTCGTGGGCCTCTCGCTCGCGGCCCACCCGACGGCGCGGCTCCTCGTGCCGCTGCTCGTGGTCGGCACGGTGGTCCGGG